>PLEX01000233.1 GCA_003136575.1 Bryobacterales bacterium
CCTGAAGTTTATTCGACATCTGGTTCATCTTGTCGGGGTTCATCGCGCGAGGCATACGTACAGACGCGATGTTGCCGAGCGAAAACCAGAAAAGCGCCGCGATGGCCGCCACCGCGAATGTCTCGAGAATTTTTCCGGCCGACGATGGCACATGAAACAGGTGCGCCACCAGCGATACGAGCAGAATCTGGGGAACCATCAGAGCCATCACCGTCAGATTCTTCGCAATCAGCGCGTCCCGAAAGCGAATGGGCCAGCAAAAATAACCCTGCGCAGCCGACCGGTCGAATCCGAACGAGTTCCAGTAGCTGATTTGCCCCAGCATCAGCAGCCCGTAAACCGCCATGACCGGCAGCGCATATTGCAGGAATGCGGAGTCGGCGTTTTGCCGGCGCAGCGCGGGCGCAAACATCACCACTCCGAAAAAGCACGACATTCCATACGCCATGCGAAAGCGGGATATTCGGGCAAGCGTGCGCAGTTCCTTCTCGACCATCGCCGCGAGAGGGTCCTTCAGGAATCGGGAAGGCAGGCGGAAAATTCGCTCGGACAACTTGTCGTCGCCAGGCGCGCCGCGCTCGGTGCGGATGACGGTAGCGCCGTCGAAGGTAAGCGTGCGCGCGAACTCGCGGCGGCTGAAAATCAGCAGGAAAGCCAGCCAGAAGCCGACGGATACGGCGCTTGCCCGGGCCTGGTCCCACAACATCAGATGCGCGACGGACGCCCATGGCCAGAAGATCTGCGACGGCGCGAAACGCAGTAAAGTCCCGGGTGTTTTTACGTTGCCCAGCATGAGCAAACGCGGCAGAAGCCCGATCATGATGAACAGGAGAAAGAAAACCTCCCTGAAACGGGAACGCCGGAACACGCGTTCCATCCAGCTTCTGATGCCGGAGGTGAGAAGGACGTTCATCAGCACAAACGCGACGGCGCCCGATATGACGAAGGGCGCGCTCGCGATGCCGGGAAGCGGATTCCGCAGCAACCCGGCGGCGATTCCGGCGACAATCAGAATCATATTGAGGCTCGTTAAGGCAGGCAGCAGAATTTCCACCAGGAACAGTTTGTTCCGCGGGATCGGGTACGCCATGAGTTTGCGCAGATCGATCGACGCGCCAAAGCTGGCCGAGATCATCGGGATCGCCTGCCAATAGAAGGTAATGACGAGCAACGCGACAGAAAGCACGGGCAGTAACCGGGGCGCCTGGTCGGTATCCGCGAAAAACAGCATCAGCCCCAACCCAATGAGCGCGAAGGCCCCGTAAAACACGAGTCCGGTCACGAGCGAGAAGACGACGCGGCCGCCGTCCGCGCCTCCCTTTCGCGGCTTCATGCTCAATAGTTGCGCCCATAGAATCGCGCGAATCATATTAGTTCCCGGCCGTCAGTTTCCCGCCGAGTGCGGCCGGATGATATCGGCCATCGCGTCTGGCTTCGATTCGTCGCGCACAAGATGCGGATACCTCGCGCCCCCGTGGTAATCGAGGCGGTAGGTCTTGTAGTACTCGCCGTCCTTCACCAGCAGAGTGAGTGGCCCGGTCGCCGAGGTGGAGTCCGCCACAGCTTCACGCAGGCGTTTGTCGTTGAACTCGCGATCGTTAACCGCGACGATTTTCGCGGCGGGTGCCACGCCCGCTTTATACGCCGGAGAATCGATGCGGACGTCGATAATTTCGCCATCCTCGCTCGCGGTGATCCCGATCGAGTACGCCTCACCGACCCGCTTGCGCGTCTCTTCATAGTTCTTTTGGTAATCCGACCGCTCGGCGGTGTAGACGAGCTTGTATCCAGCGGCGAGGATGCCGTTCATCGGGGCACGGGGCGAGGTCGATTGCAGTCGCTGATTCAGGAACGTGGCCCAATCGTTGGGTTGCACGGCGTTGAGCGTTTTCACGACATCGTCAAATGTATAAGGCTTGACTTCAGGTGTTGTGTTTGGCGCTCCGGCCCACAGCTTGCAGAAATCGTCGAGCGATTTCTTCCCGCCGCTGAGCGCGCGAATTGTGGTGTCGGCATCGAGCCAGAGCAGGGTACCTTCGTCATAATAGTCGACACTGCGCCGGAAATCCGCATAATCGTCGCGCGCGCCGTAAAGCAACTGCGCGGCGACGGCGGTATCGGCGAGCGGACGCCACGCGCGGCCGGTCTCGTTATCGAGGCGCGCGGCCTGTCCCGCCAGGTTGTCGAGAAAGTCCTGTGCGTTCGAAAGTCCGCTGCGCGGTGTCAGAATCTGGCCGAGGTATTCGGTAAGGCCTTCGTACACCCAGAGTAATTCGCCGGTCATCGGCTGGCTGTAATCGGGCGTCGCAAGGCCGGCGGGACGGCGAAACTTGCCGTTCCAGGAATGCACCATTTCGTGGGGAAGAAGGCCGGCCGCCAGGCGCATGTGATCCGGATCGACGACTGCAAGTTCTTCCAGGCGGTCGTCGCTCGATTCGTGGTGCTCCAGCCCGAAGTGAGCCACATAATCGCTCAGGGTATAGAGGAAATGGTAATCGCGATAGTGATGGCCGCCGAACAGAGCGTTGGCTTCGAGCACAAGATTCCGGTAATGCTGCGCCTCGGAATCCGGGATGCGCGTGGCCTGTTCGCTATCGGCAGCAATGTGGAGGTAGTGACGTTCGGGGCCGTCTGCCGCCACTCCGAGATCGACCGTCTTGTAGTTCGCGCCAGTCTGCACGGGCGAATCGACGAGCGTGGTCAGCGAAGAAGGCTTGAACACAATCTCATTGCCAGACTCGCTTTGAATCGGCAAAGCCGTTCCATACCGCCAGCCGGCGGGAACCTTGAGGGTTGCCTGGTATTGCAGCTTGTCGGTCGGCGTACCCTGCGGATAAAGCAGAAACTGATTCCAACTGAGCATGGCCAGTTGGGACGTCATCGATCCGCCAGACGAAAAGCCGGGACTATCGGGCGGCGAAATGAAATCGATCGTGACGTTCAGCTCGGAAACGCCCTGCGGCACCTGGATGTGGAACTGGTACATGTCGACCAGGTCGCGCGACCAGGCGATCGGCTGGCCATTGCCCGTGACCTTCATGCCCGCGAGATCTTCAATCGGACCGGTGGGGCCGTGCTCGCCTGGAATCCACTTCGGATACATCAGCGTGAACGGTCCGGGCTTCACAGGGAATTGCATGTTCGCGTGAATCAGGCGACGCGGCGCGTCGCTGGCATCGACATCGATTTTGATCGGCTGCGTCTGGGCTACTGCCAGAACGCTGACGCAAAAAGGGAGCAAGAGTTTTATCCGAGCCATTCGAGTTTCTCGTAAGACTTGTCGGCACCGACCGTCCGAACGAAAACGTCTTCCAGCGTTTCCGAACCATTGCGAAGATCCGCCATGCTGCCCTCGGCGACGATCTTTCCGTCGTTGATAATCGCGGCGTGATCGCAGAGCCGCTCCACTACATCGAGCACGTGCGAGGTCAGGAAAATCGTGGCGCCGTGCTTCACTTGATCCAGCAGAATGTCCTTCATCAGGCGCGCGCCCACCGCGTCGACGCCCTCGAACGGCTCGTCCATCAGGAACAGTTCGGGTTTGTGGATGAGCGACGCCGCCATGGCGACGCGTTTCCTCATTCCTTTGGAATACTCGGCGATGATCTTGCGTCCTTCATTCGCCAGTTCGAAGAGTTCCATCAATTCCGCCGCGCGTCGCCGGGCCATAGGGCGTTCGAGCGAGTACATGCGCCCGACGAACTCAAGGAATTCGAGGCCCGTGAGGCGGTCGAAGAGGAGCGAATCGTCGGGCACGAGGCCGATATGTTGCTTGATCGCAATTTCCTCGGCGGGCATCGCGCGGCCCAGCAGTTCGATGGTGCCCGATGTAGCAGGGATCAGGCCGGTGAGCATGCGGATCGTAGTGGATTTACCCGCGCCGTTCGGCCCGAGGAAACCGAAGAACGATCCGCGCGGCACCGTCAGCGACAGGCCGTCGACGGCGGCCTTGCCTTCGTAAACCTTTCGCAGATCTTTTACCGCGATGGCTGGAGACATGTTTTCCGGGTAAGAATCATGGTAGCGAAGTGGGAGGGCCGCGCGTATGGCGGAGGCCTCAACGAACCTCACCGGTGCCTCGGAACCGCAAACCTGCGCGATGCGGCGCACGGACCCCTTTTCCGAAAAGCGGCCGTTTGATAGTATTTACGGTGGCAGCCCGGCGGCTGGCTAACGTATTTGAAACGGAGAATCCCCATGTCCGACCAGACCAATAACGACGCGCTTGATCGAAGAGGTTTTCTGAAAACCGTAACGGCTACGGGCGTTACGCTGGGAGGCGCGAGCCGGGTGTTCGCGGCCAAGTCCATCGGCAAAATGAGCAACCGCGTGATCGGCGCCAACGACCGGATCAATGTCGGCGTCATTGGCTGCGGCGGGCGCGGATCGTCGGACGCGCAGTCCTTCGCCAGTTTCGGCGAAAAGAATCCGAACAGCTGCCAGGTAGTTGGCGTGTGCGACGTTTACGAGAAGCGCAAGCGCACGCAGGCGGAAAAACACAAGGTCAAGGGCTATTCCGACTATCGGGAATTGCTGGCGCAGAACGATCTGGACGCCGTCGTCATCGCGACGCCCGATCACTGGCACGGCAAGATGGCGCTCGACGCGATGGATGTGGGCAAAGACGTTTACCTCGAAAAACCCATGGTGCACACTAACGAGGAAGCGCGGTTGCTGGTCGAGAAAGTCAAAGAGACCAAGCGCATTCTTCAGGTCGGCTCCCAGACGACGTCGGCCGATATCTGGTGGAAGGCGAAGAAGGCCATCGCGGACGGCATGATCGGGCAGATGATCGAAAGCCAGGGATCGTACCATCGGAATTCGGTCGCCGGCGAATGGAATTACACCATCGACCCGAACGCCGGCCCGAACGGCAAAGGCGACGATTTCATCGACTGGAACATGTGGCTCGGCGCGAACTTCAAGCTCGCTCCGAAGCGCGAGTACGACGCCGACCGATTCTTCCGCTTCCGCAAGTATTGGGATTATTCGCTCGGCATCGCCAGCGACCTTTTCTACCACGTGATCGCGCCGCTGAATATCTGCTGGGACGAGCCGCAGTTCCCCTATAAAGTGATGGCGACGGGCGGCACTTACGTGTTCAGGCGGCCCGATGGCAAGCCGGACCGCGAGGTGCCGGACACGTTCCATCTGCTGGCCGAGTACTCGAAGGGGCATTCACTGGTGCTGAGTTCGTCGATGGCGAACGACACGCATATTCCGGGCCTGATCCGCGGCCATGAGGGCACGCTGATCGTGGTCGACCACGGCAAGTTCGAAGGCTCGGTGCCGTTCATCACGGTGAAGCCGCAGACGACGGGCGGGAAGATGGTGGATGGAAAACTTACCGGCGCGAAGGCAATCGGCGGCGACGCCTACGCGGCGAAGTGGGGTACGAGCGATATCCAGATCCCGATCGATCAGAAGGACAGTATGGCGGCGCACATTGACAACTTCCTGAGCTGCATGCGCACAAGGCAAAAACCGCACCTGGACGTAGAGACGGGCGCGAAGGCCGTGGTCGTAATCAACCTTGCGGCTGAATCCTACCGCGAGGGCAAGGTCATGTACTGGGACGAGAAAAACTGGAAGTCGACGGACAAGCCCGTTAAGGCGTAGTCCGCGTCAGAATTCCTTATGGTCGGCTTTCGGCAGATTCATGTCGGGGACCGGCGTTGACCTATTCACCGAAAAGCCTTCGACGTTCCGCAGCACGAAAGTGGGAACGCCGGAGGCTTTTTCGGCTTTCACGTGCCCGAAGTCGGCGTCCATCACCTGATCCAGCACAAACGCCGGCCGCCGGTCTTCCTTCATATATCTGATATCGATGTTGCTCATTTCAACGCCCGCTGCATGGCGAATGAAAAACCCGTACGCGGGCAGCATGCCGAACATCGAAGGCTCCGGGTATTCCTTCTCGCGCTCCGGCGTCTCGTACGGCTCCCGCGGCGGAACGCCGCCGGTGGCGCGGAAAAAGAACGTGTTCACCAGATCGGCTGGCTGTTTTGCTACCTGATCCAGGGTCAGCCCGCCGCGGTAGACGATACGGATATCGCTCAGCGTCACGTCTTCCACGTCGTGGCCCGGAATGCCGCTGATGATGGAGCCATAGCGCGGATCGGCGTCATAGACGTTCACGTTGCTGATCGAGATTCGCTTGATCGTCCCGATGGCCACGCCTTCCGGCGCGCGCATTCGGCTGCCCAGCCGGATGAAGAACGGCGCATTCGAAATCTGGCGCATCGTGATATTGGAAACTACAACATCCTCAATGTTCGCGCCGTCGACCGACTCGAAAGCCAGTCCGCGCGACCGGTCGAAGACGATATTCGAGATGGTGATGTTGCGGAAATCGCCCTCCGATTCCGTGCCAATTTTGATGCGCCCGGTGGGGCCGTCGCGATCCGGCGCGGCCTTTACATTGCGCTTGTAAGTGCCGTCCAGCAGCGAGCCGATGTCGTAGCCGCTCACCAGGCTGTTCGTGATGGTCACGTTTTCGCTGGAACGCGCGTAGCCGAGGGCGTGAGTACCTTTTAATACGATGGCGTCGTCGTTCGGCGTGTTGACGCTGACATTGGAGATGCGAACGTTGCGGCAGGAATCGATATCCATGCCGTCGCGATTCGTGTCGATGGAGACGTTGTCGATGGTCAGATTGTCGATGCCCGTGGCGAGAATTCCGAAGTGACCGCCGTTGAGGATGGAGAAATCGCGCAGCACGACGTTGTGCGAGAGTTTCAGGGCGATCGCCTTATCGGCGCCGCGATCGCCGCGCGACAGAGTCTGGCCGCTGATGAGTCCGCCGCCGACGATAGCGACGTTTTCGAGGCCCTCGCCCCAGATCAGGCTGTTGTGAAAGTGGCTGTGGCCGAAATCCTGGAACTTGTCCCATTCGTTGGGTTCGGGAGCGTCGTAAGCCGTCGGGTCGCCGGAAGCTTCGATGCGGACTCCGCGCTCGAAGTGCAGCGTGATGTTGCTGCGCAGATGGATCGACCCGGTCAGATACGTGCCGGCGGGGAAATCGACGGTGCCGCCCCCGGCTGCCGATGCGGCTTCGATGGCTTTGTTGATGCCTTCCCGATCCTGAGTCTTGCCGTCGCCTTTCGCACCGTAAGATCTCACGTCGAAAGAAGCCGCGTTCGCGCGGGCGGGGGGCAATCCGGCCGGGAGCAGGAACGCCGCGAGCGACAGGGCGCGGGGAAAATCCATTTTTCGTTTCAGCATATGCAATACACGTCTACTTCGACACCACGTTCAGCACCGCGTTCATCGTCTTCCAATGTCCGGGGAACGTGCATATGATGACATACCGGCCGGGCTCGGCGGGAGCCTTGAAGTCGAAGGTCGTCGTCTTCTTCGGCTGGAGCACCGGCGCCACGTAGATGATCTGCGGCAGTTTCGGAACGTAGTTGACGTCTTCGCCGGTATCGTCGCGCACCATCTTGTCGGCGGCCGCGCCGATGATCTTCATCGACCCGGGGGCGGCCAGCATGAAGTTGTGCTGCGCGGTATCGGGATTGGTGAAGACGATGGTCACCGTTTGTCCGGCAGTGACGGTCAGTTCCTTTTTGTCGTAGGACATGGTTCCGTCGTCGTTCGTGACGGCGCGCATGGCGATCGGACCGTCCGATTGCTGAGCGAAAATCATTCCGGCGGCCAGAAGGCCAACCGAAACAAGTTGTGTGAACCGCATCCCGTCATTCTTCACGTTGATTGATACCCGCTCATCAGGTTAACATCGCGCCGGGAAACCGGACGGCGTGCGTTGAGATTGGCGCGCGGTCCTGGTTACTGTCCGGCGGACCTGGAGTTACGACGGAGTACCCGCATTCTCGCGCCGAGCAGGCTGGCGCCTGAACGCGCCGACCCGACGTCCGGCTCGCCGCGATGTTCACCCGTCATCCGGGGTGGCAGGATTAGCAATTGGGGCGATTAGAACCGAGCGATTCTTTTCGTTTCAATGTGCCCGGGTGGCGAAATCGGCAGACGCAACGGACTTAAAATCAAGCCGATGGCATTAAGCAGGGTTGCTCATGGTTGAGCACCTTTGCTTAAGCTATTGAAAAGACTATGAACGTCTAAATCGCATAGCAAGCGCGAGTAAGCCTGCTAAACGCCGAGTCCCCACAAAAGTCCCCACAGTCTTCAATCCCCTTTTTCCCACCGTCAGGGCGGCGCGGCATGTTGAAATGGCATCAAATCAATATTGCTTGTATGCTATATTATGAAAGTGGCATGGGAAGTCGAATTCACCGATGAGTTCGAAGAGTGGTGGCATACCTTGTCCGAATCCGAACAGGGAAAAGTCGACGCTCGCGTCGGCCTCCTGATGGAGCGCGGCCCGAATCTCGGATTTCCCTTCAGTTCGCAGGTGAAGACATCGCGCTTCCCGGAAATGCGAGAACTGCGCGCTCAGGCCGGGGGCGACCCGTTGCGGATGTTGTACGCATTCGATCAGCGCCGCACTGCGATTCTTTTGGTCGCCGGAGACAAAACCGGCGACGACCGTTGGTACGAAACGAACGTGCCCGTGGCCGACCGGCTGTTCGAGCGCCACTTAAGGACGATCGAGAAGGAGAGGACTGAACATGGCTAAGAATTTCAAGGAACTGCGCGCCGGGATGTCCGCCGACGCAAAGGCGGCCAGCGCGGTCGAGCACCGTCGTTTAGTGGAAGAGATGTCGCTTCTCCAACTGCGGAAAGCGCGCGAGTTGACCCAAACAAAGATTGCCGACGAGTTGCACATGGGGCAGGGTGACGTATCCAAACTGGAGCGGCGTACCGACATGTATGTGAGCACACTCGCCGGATACCTCCAAGCCGTCGGAGCCGATCTGGAAATTCGCGCGGTGTTTCCCGACGGACGCGCGGTCAAAATCACGCAGTTTTCTGAAGAGTCGGTTTAGCGAATCAGCGTTCTTCGCGGGATGCTATCACGGCGTCCACGAGCGATCCTGGAATTGACGAGAGCGCGCGCCGAACCTCCTGGAGGCTGATGTCGTCATGTTTGGCGGCCTCCCATTCTTCGGGTTCGAAATGACCGGCCACGTCATCAGCGGTGGCAGGAGCGCCGGCGATGGTCACGAGAACGCGCTGCAAATCGGCGAGGGCCAGGCTTTCGAGCGGCCTGAGCACCCCGTTCTCATAAACGGCCTCAAACGTCATTGCCATCTTCGTTCAGCTTAGCGAATTGCGGAGGCCTGAAGGCGGGCGTCAGATCATGCCTCGAACAGCACAGCGGGAAAGCTATTGCGGGGCACTTTGGTTTCGGTGTTCTTGAGTAATTTCCCTTTCTTGCCGGGTACATTCAGATAGAGGCGGAGCTGGCTATTCTTCGGCGCAGTTACCAATAGGACATACTGATCCTCCGCTTTGCCTGCCGCCTTTTCGCGCGTCGCTACCATCTCTTTCAGCCGTTGAAGAGTAACGACGCAGACCTCCCTGGCCTTGTAGCAAACCAGAACCACAAAGACCTTCTTGAGGTGAAGGTGTTCTGCCATGCCGGCGAGTTCCTTCAAGCTGTCTTGAGAAAAAGTGAACGGAAATTCCCCGTTGGGTTTGGGCTTCACGGCATTGTACTTCAAGTAAACACCGATGTTGTCGTTGATCCGAAAAGCTGAGCTTAATCGTTTTCCGAGCAAGTCGAGCGGGTTGATCGCCGTAAACTCGTCGTTTTCAGCGATCTGTGTCAAGGCGGCACCATGGTACAGATGTTGGTCTTCAATTTTCACTGTTGGGCCCTCCTTTAGGCCCTTTGAGCAGGTAAGACAACTTCCTACAACTGAACTCGCGGTCGTCCGCGCCACCGGTCAGTCTCATCCCTTCGGCGTGTAGCCGTATTCGGCGAGCCGGTTACGGGCGATCTCGCGCTCTTGTTCGGAGAACAAAGAACGCCATTCGTCCGCAAGAATGACGGATTCGACCGCTAGGTCGAGGCGCTTCCGTTCCCATAGGGCAACGTAGCCCTCGGAGACATTCGGGGCATGCAGCAAAATCCGGGCCGTCTCAAGGCCGCGATGCTCGTGCAGCATGTGCAAAAAGCGCGTTGCCTTGTAGTCGCACTCGGCCAGTGCACGGCGGTATACATCCATCATGGCGTTATCAAACTGCGCTTCAAGTTCTTTGCTCATCCTGTTGTTCTCCGTTACCCGGCGATCATCGCCGTCCGAGCGTTGGTGCGCGGCACGAACAGCCGCGCACCTTTTTTCAGATTGCATTCAGCGCAAAGAAGCTCGACGTTATCTGCGGTTCCAGCCCCGCCGAGCGACCTTGGGATGACGTGATCGAAGTGAAGCTCGCGGTTTGAGCCACAGTTTCGGCACCGGCCAGCATCCCGTGTCCACACGAACAGACGAGTGTCCGCGGAGATCCTACCGTCGGCTATACATGCGGCCTCCACCGGTAAGCCAGGTACCGGCATCAACCGCCTCGGCCCCCTTGGTCGTCTCACAACTTCACCCCGGCGAGGGTGGCTACGTCTTCGATGGCCCGTTGAAGGTTGCGGATCATTATGATTTTTTGCGGGTTGCCAACCTTCAAGTCTTGAATGTCACTTGCTGGCAGGGCTTTCAGATAGTCAGTCGCATTCTTGATCGCCCAAAAGGCCTCGCTTTCACGTGATGGGTCGTTCACAACGAGCACGGTGTGCGCGTCTACAAACCCGGTTTTCTCCAGCGCTTTTAGCGCTTCGGTGTTGGCCAGAATCTCTGGCAGATCACGGATCTGTTTTGAATCGTTAATTCGGTCTTCATTTAGCCAGCGGTGAAAATTTTCTTTGAAACGCGGTTCACCTTCAAATCGTTCTCGCAGTTCCTTTTTCCGCATAAGCTCGTGGAAGACCGCGAATTTTTTAACGTTGGACGGGGCCGGGTGCGTGGCTAAGTATTCAGTGGTTGCGCGGTACGCCGAGAGCAGCTCTTTGATTTTGGACTTGCTCAATCGCAAATGGTTGCTCAGCCATTCATATGACTTCCCGTATATGTTGAACAGATCGGACACATGTTTGGCCTGCTCGTACGCGTCCCAGCGAATCTTCCCGCTAACGTGCATGTCAGCAAGCAAGACTGCCAAATCTTCTTCGGTGAGATCAACGTCGAAAATCATGGCGGGAATCGTCATGAATCCCGAATCATTGGGGTACTGTTCGCTCAAGTGCCTGCATGCGACCGTGCGGCAATTCCCTTCACGGACGAGGTATCGTTTTCCGTTCTTTTGAACGATGATGGATTCATACACGCCCTTGTTCTGCAAAATCGATTGGCTCAATGCCTTGACGGCATCTTTATCCCACAAGAGTTCGTCGAGCTCATTTGCGCTAACCTGACCTGCCCGTTGGCCGACAAGGAATTGGATTCTGGGGTTTTGCGGGTCGAGTTCGCAGTCTGCAACCGCAACGGAACCACGCACGAATGGAATGGACTTTCCTTGAATAACAATCTGTTCTGGAGGCATACTCTTTTCGATTTCCTTTTTTTGGTACCGTAAGATACTGATTGGTACCAGTTGGTACTATACTGACATAGAGCGAGATTATCGTCAAGTACCAATCGGTACTTCTAGGTACTTTTTATAAAAATTACAAAAAAGTACTGTGTTGCCGTCAGAGGGCGGTTGATTTGTACGGCATTTAGCCGTATATTAGATGTTATGGCAGAAGAGACACAGCAAACAACAGCTCGGCTAGAAGCGCGTCTGCCGAACGAGGTTCATGCACTGCTGAAGCGTGCTGCCGAAATTGAAGGGCGCACCCTCACGGATTTTGTCGTGTCAGCGGCGCGTGAAGCCGCTTGCCGGACGATCGAAGGGATGGAGATCATCCGGCTCTCTGTCCAGGACCAGCAGCAAATCGCTGAGGCCCTTCTGAACCCGCCCGAGCCCACCCCCGCACTGAAGAAGGCTTTCCAGCAACGGCGTGAGCTGCTCGGCTTGGGATGACGTTCCCGTTTCGGCTGGAGCCACTTGGCGTGGAACACGACCGCTCTTTATTTCGCTGCGGCGAAGATGCGCTGGATCGCTATTTTCAGACGCAGGTAACCCAGGACATTCGCCGCCGAATCGCTAATTGCTTCGTTGCTGTCGAAACCGTCACGAACAACATTGCCGCCTATTACACGATCGCAGCCGCAAGTATCCCTCTCGTTGATCTTCCCCCGGACGAAACCAAGCGCTTACCGCGCTATCCGACCGTGCCCGCCGTTCGCATCGGGCGGCTGGCTGTAGACCAGAGATTCCAGGGTCATGGCCTGGGTGGAGCGCTTTTGGCCGACGCCGCTACCCGAACGTTGAAGGCGGACGCCGCCGCGTTCACGCTTCTGGTCGATGCCAAAAACGATCAGGCGGTTGCTTTTTACCAGCGCTTCGGATTTCGAATCTTGGCCAGTCAGCCCCGAACGCTGTTCCTTCCCCTGGCGACGGCACTGAAGATTTTCTCTCGAGAAGGAGAGGGATGAACGTGGCTATGTTTGATGGATACTTCGGTCTGTCCAAATCAAATCAATTTCTTGGGGTCGGCCAATTCCGGTCGGTAATCGAAACTCTCGTGCTTCTTCTCGCTCTCCCGAATGTTGGCGAGTGGATCGGGAGCGCTGGCGGTTACTGGCGATAACGGCGGCAACAGCGGCGCTGCGCCCCCTACATCCATACCCGGCGCCTTGACCGATAAAGCTGTCGTGGTGGGTACAGCCGATGGAACTCCCTTCTTCCGAATCCGCCAGACGTATGTTCGAAACTGTCCATAAGACATCTCGATGCCGTCGAGTTGCAGCGCCTCCCAAATCTCGTGCATCTTTCTGCCACTCGCGAGGCCAGCGTGAATTTCCGGCCATGCCCACACGACTCGCCCGCTCTTCGTTCTTGGAGCGGACTCGCGCAAGGCCTTTAGGTGAGGCAATTCCGGGTTCATTTTTCCCGCAGCGCTGCGGCGGTTCATGGCCGAATTTTAAGGCGATTCCGGCCGACTTGCAACAGGATGAAACTTTCTGTCAACACTTTGTGTACAAAACCGCAGGTCTCGGGATCATTGCAACGGCGTGAAACAGTTTGTCAACAGTCTGTAAACGGCGGCATCGGAAGCATCGACCGACAAAGGCAGCAAACACCTGGTAGTGGAACATAAAGGAAACGCGATACGTAGTCGCGCTTGATTCGTACTTTCCATTGCCTTTTCAGATATTTGCCCCGCGATACCTTTTTCGGACCCTGTATCTCGTTTGCGATACATCTGATTTTTTCCCGCTTGGCGCGTCCCGGAATCGCCTCTGGGTGAACTGAGGGTGCTCGAAGCCGAAGGCACTGTACCGGCGGCCTTCCGGGCGGCAGCGGGGGCTGCCCCGGCCTTCCTCAGACTGGAGTTGTGGCGCGACATGGAACGGAAAAGATCGGGGATGGAAAACCTGCAAATGGAGCCAATCCAGACCTCGGTGAACACCCAAAAACGGCCAGCCTTGACCACCTGACTGACGATGCCTCCCCATCACATCTGGCCGAAAGCCGCTTAAAGAAGGTGGTTAGCCGGATCGGACCGGTCACGGGCGGCCTCTTACAGAAGATCGTCGAAACCGTCGCCACTGAAGCGGCAAAGAAGTCGATTGGACTCTGACGCACAATCAGAGGATCGCCTTGGGAGCGAGCCGGATCGGGGCGGCAATAGCTCGTTGTCATTCCGGAACGCGGTCCACCAACTCCGATAGCGCCGCGTGGGCGTCGCCCACCATATTCGCGCCAACGCTCTTGATGAACCGCGAGTAACGGAGTTTGCCCCGCGCGGCGGCGGCTTGCCTGGTATCTTCGTCGGCATCGGGCAACGTACTGAGAATCACTTTTGCCAGCGCAT
The DNA here is from genome assembly GCA_003136575.1 of Bryobacterales bacterium. Lineage (GTDB taxonomy): Bacteria > Acidobacteriota > Terriglobia > Bryobacterales > Bryobacteraceae > BOG-234. Next base: position 13,832 of record PLEX01000233.1, read on the forward strand.
CGACGTAGGCGAACAATGCCTGCTGTCCCGTGCTCAAGCGCCGAACTTGTTTCGAATAACGTTCGAGCGAGGCGGTGATGCGCTGTTCAGACTCGTCGAGCGTTGCATCTGGCCCGCGCAGTTCCTTCTCGACCGCTGCCCGCATGAAAGCGCTCGGGCTATCGTAACTGCGGACCTTCGCCGCCTGCACGACGGCCTTGTAGGTGGCGTCACTGAGCCGCATTCCGCGCATTCGTGCGGTGTTTTCTTCATCGGTGAGCGCCCTCTTCGGCGCTAAATACATGCTAAATGCACGAGTCGATTTGCACAACACCCTAAATCATTGAAGGCGTGGCGCATAGGCAGAGAAAACACCACAAGCGCTAAACAACCCTTTATGTTCCCATTACCGGTATTTTTTGCTGCGATGGTGCCTGGAATCGCCGCCCCTGGTACCCGCGGCGCGCGGAACATTGAGGACTCGTGGGGTCCACTGCTGATTTCTGCGGACTTTTGCTGTCAGAACCGCATCGCGCCGGGGAACTATGACGACTATCGAAGAGTTTTGAGGATTTCTGCAAGCTGTTGTCCAAAAAACCGTTTCTGGGCTGTTATATGTATGGGGAACGCAATTCCGTCAGATAGACGCCCTCTGTCCCCGGTCGAAGCGCTCGCTCGGGAGAATCCCCCGCAACTGATGGCTCAACTGCGAGCCTTCTGGCCACAGGTGCAGGAAGCTTTGAAGGCCGGCCACACACTCCGGCTGATCCATAAGCGCCTGAACATGGCGGGTGTCCCGATCAGCTACAAGCTCCTCAGTCTTTACCGCGGCCGCATTGAGCGGGGGAAAAAGGGGCCTGCCCGTTCAGCCTCTCAGAATACGCCGTTACCGCTCACGCCGCACGGCACGCCTCCAGCCTTCGATCCCCTGGCTAATTTTCGAGCGCAGGAACAGAAACGGAAGGACTGGAAGTATCCGTCAGGTCCGCCCGGCGAAAGCAAGCTCATTTGAGGAAGAGGAGATTGACGATGCCGATTTTCCTGACCGAGAAAGACGTCGCCGAACAGATCAAAGTGAGTCTCGCCTACCTCCGGCGATGGCGGCTGTTGCAGCGTGGCCCGCGATTCATCAAAGTCGGCGCGCTGGTTCGGTATCGCGCTGAGGACCTGGAGCAATGGCTGGAGACGTCGCGATCCTGAGTCTTGCCGTCGCCCTTCGCGCCGTAAGCTTTCACGTCGAACGAAGCCGCACTCGCGCGCGCGGGAAGCAGCGCAACCGGGAGGACTAAACCAGGCCTATAGAGGAACTAGCAACTAGCAGCCGCGTTAGTTCTGTCGTAGTGTCACGCGATGGGGCAGTGCTCGCCACGGGGTTCAACGGGTTCCCGCGAGGAGTCGACGATCCCGAGGTGTTGGTAAGAAACAAGCCGGAGAAGTTGAACTTGATCTGTCATGCCGAGGAAAACGTTACTGGAGCGACGATCCGTTCGACGGAGAAAGTTTCCGTAAGCGGATTATGCTTCAAAAGGCCGGCATCAGGGTTATTGCACCATTCCATCCAGACTTCTCCATCGTTGCCCATCTGGAGCAAATGGGGCAGGGGATCGAAGCGGCCCCCGAGCGTAGGGGCCCACGACGACCAGTGAAATTCTGCCTGGGATGGGACAGTCCGTCCAGGTAGAACGTTTGGTCGGATGACGCCTTACGGCAGGTGTTACCCGCGCGCGAACTGTAGCGGCACAAGCGGCTCCATCTAAGTTGATTACCTAGCTTAACTAGCCAGTTCGCGGACCGGCCCACAAAAGCCGGGCCGCGGGCGCGGCATTTATCCCCGTCCGCCTTCGAGATTTTCGGGCGCTGGTTGCCTGATTCGGCAATTCCTGCGAGCGCGGTAACGTCGATTGCGTCTGTGCCGGTTGCGCGCTTCCGCCAGCTTTTCCACTGCAGCGATCAACTGGTCCATCCGTTTGTCCATCAGCGCGTTTTCAGGTCCGCCCGGCGGCCTCGCTCCTCCGTCGTAAGCCACAACAACTCGAGATTCATCGTCAGCGCGTCGAGCCGCTCGTCGATGTTTCTCTTCTTGCAGTCTCCGCCTGTCTGCCATGTCGTGATATTAAGCCGTCGGTCTGGCCTCCCGTAGTACTCCTACTCACCATCCGCGAACAAGCCCAGTAAGTCGCCGAACCGCTCCACGACGATCAGCCGCCCCGTCGCATCCTGTATCTCCTCGCGCTCCAGCGTCCACGTCCGTTCATGTGGCACAAATACCGCGCCCAACCCGGCCGCCAAAGCCGGATTGATGTCCGACTTCGGACTGTTCCCGATCATCCACGTGTGCCGGTGGTCGAACCCTCGCACCTCGGCCAGGCGCAGATAGGCCTCGCGGTTCTTCTCCTTTACCACCTCGCAGTGCGCGAACAGCGGACGCAGCCCCGAAAGATCGATCTTGCGGTTCTGCTCTTCCGGATTGCCCTTGGTGAACATCGTCAGTTCGTGCCGCTCGGCCAGAAACGGCAACGTCTCCGCCACGCCGGGCATCAGCGTGATCTCCCGCTCCAGAATCCGAAGCGCCATCTCCGTGACGCGCGTCAGATCGTGCTCGTCGACAGCGCGCTCGGCCAGCCGAAGATAACACTGGCTCAGGTTGCGCCCGAAGTTGACCGCCCCATAGCCGTGAATCCGGTTGTTCCCGATCTCTATCTCGTCCAGAATCGCGCGAATCTCGTCCGGCGTCAGCGAGGAGTGCCCCAGGTATTCGCAAAACTCGTCGAAGGCCTCTTCAAAATAGATGTTGTTTTCCCACAGGGTATCGTCGGCATCGACGATCAGGTGTTGCCGTGTCGTAATCGTTTGCGGCCGGGCCGCGTTCCTATGACCATGCGTCATCGATCAGACTCCGGGACGGTTGTGTCCCGAGCCGTTAGTCGGCGCCTTCTTCTGCATGTAGGCGACGTACTGCTTCCTCGGGATATAATCGGACGCGAACTTAGCGAAGAGCCGAAGGCGTTCGGGTTCCGAGAGGCTCTGCAGCATGACGCTGCGGAAATCGAGGTCGTCGATGCCCTCCGCCAGGCGAAAGCTGAGGTCGTTAAGAGTTGCCTCCGGTGCCTCCGTACCTTCGCTTCCACCCAGCTCCCGCCGCAACTGTTCATAGGCCTCGAACGCACGATCCAACAACTCCTTCGGGGCTTGCGCAAACTCTTCGTCGGCAAAGAACTCAACCGCGCCTCTCAGGTAGGCTTTTTCTTCGTCCAGCGACAGGATACGAAATCGCCGGTGTCCGCGCGTCATCACGTCGAAGCGCCCATCGGGATATCGGTTGACAACCGACTCCACCGTCACAGTGCAGCCCGCGTTGGCGATTCCGCTTTGTTCGCCGCGCACGATGGTCCGCACAATGCCGAACTCTGTACCACGCGCTTCGGCCTCGCCCACCATTTCGCGATACCGATCTTCAAAGATGTGGAGCGGAACAGCCGCGCCGGGAAATACCACCATCTGAAGGGGAAAGAGCGGCAGCAGCCGTGTCATTGGTAGATTTTAGCGCGGTA
>PLEX01000145.1:0-11984 GCA_003136575.1 Bryobacterales bacterium
CTGACGATTTGCAGGGATGGTCGTACCTATCCGACCGGGCGCGACATCGGGCCGCGGAAGAAACCGGCAAACAACAACACCCGCGAGCCGCCGATTTTCCGGCAGTTCCGAATCCTTCGTCATGTCGCCTGAGGGTTCGTCCGGTTGGCCGCAGGCTCCAGCANNCGGCCCCGGCGCCGGTGGGCAACGGGCGCGGATTGTGTATCATCCGGAGTTATGCTTCATTCCGGCAACGAGGCGCTTCCCCGCTTTCACCCCCGGTCATGAGAACGATTGGCGCAGTCGGCCGGCTCGCGGTCTCAATCGTTCTGTTCTTCTGGAAACTGGTATTTACCCATCAGTACGACTGGGTTTTGGGAACGGACCTTTCGGAGCAAGTACTGCCGTGGTTTGAGTTTCAGGCGCGCCAGTTTCACGCCGGACGCGCCGCCGGGCGCCGCTGCCGGGACGGAGTGATCGGATGTAGACTGATTTGGGGCGGATGCGACAGTTCCGCGTTAGCGATCTCTTGGCGCGCAGGCCGCGACGAATGGCGGCATGGAGTCCGGCAATCTGTTTCGGCTTGGCGGCGAGAAGCCGGCAGGCGGTTTTCGGCGAGTGGAGGCATTCGATGGAATTCCGGTTTTCACGAAGAAGAATCATGCAGGGAGTGGCGAGCGCGGCCGTTGCGCAGTCCGTCCCTCNNCGCCCGCGCCGCGAAAGTGGCCCATCGAGGAAGGGCCCGACACGCCGAAGATCTGCCTTGCACCGGGCGACGGCGGGACTCCTTTACCTGCTGCCTTGCAGCCAGCTCCCGCCGTTGCCGGCGCCGGCAGAGGTGGGGCCGGCGGTGCCTATGGCGGTTTCCTGGCGCCTGAGCCTGCGCCCGCGACGACGCCCGCGCCCGAACCCGCTGGTGGACGCGGCGGTCCTCTCGCCGGTCGAAACCTGGCGGCGAGCTACCAGCGCATCCGGCAGCTTGGCGTCACGCATCTGCTTGGCGTCAACGTCGGCGGCGGCATGCCATGGACCGAAGCGGGTATTCACAATGCGATCCAGGCCGCGAAGGATGCGGGTCTGGTGGCATATAACGCGATGATCAACGTGCCGGCGAGCGTGATTTACGGAAAGGACGCGCGCGCGAAGGACATGGAGCCTTTCATCGCTTCGATCGAGGCAGCGGGCAAGGCGGGGCTGCCCGTTGTCGAATATAACTTCTATGCGCACCGGGCCATCGAAGGCTATTACGAGACGGTTGGGCGCGCGGGTGCCGGTTACACGGGCTTCGATTACGAACTCGAACTTCTCATCGACGACGCCGGGCGCGTGGTGCAGCCCATTTATCGCGACAAAGACGGGCAGATCACGCCGCAGACGCTGGCGGCGTTCCCGAATGCGAAGAAGGTGAAGCTGAAAGATTTGCCGCCGCTCGAGAACGAAGGCGCGCATAACCTGACGGAAATGTGGGCGAATGTTACTTACTTTCTGAAGGCGGCAGTGCCGGTCGCCGAGAAAGCCGGGGTCCGGCTGGCGCTGCATCCCAACGATCCTCCCGCGCCGATCAGCCGCGGATCGCAGCAGATTATGGGCACGGTGGCGGGATGGAAGCATCTGGTTGAGATTGTCAACAGTCCTTCTAACGGTATTACGTTCGATTGCGGCGTGACGCGCGAGATGGGCGAAGACCCGGTGCAAGTGGCCGATTATTTTGCCAGCCGGAAGCGTATTAATCACGTGCATTACCGGAATGTTCAGGTGGTGAAGCCGTACGAGAAGTATCAGGAAGTGTTTATCGACGCGGGCATGGGCGATATGTTCGGCGTGATGAAGGCGCTGATCCGGAATAAATACACCGGGACGATTTACCCGGAGCATCCGCGTGCCTTAGACGCCGACAGGGATCGGTTGGCGCCGGGCGGGCGTATCGGCGGTTATCCGGGCGGCGGGGGGTACACGGGGATCACGTTCAGCGTGGCGTATACGCGGGCGATGATGCAGGCGGCGCTGGAATCGGTCTAGGTTTGGGAGACTGCGGGCTGCCGGCGTCAAACCGGCTTCGGTCGGAAATCTTCCTCTAAACGCCTCTAAACGGGACTTGCTGCGAGCGTGGCAGAGGGACTGCCCGATCTCTCCGGCTGATCCGAGCCGTGCGTAAGAACCAACAGTCAATTCGCCGTTGGATGATCGATGTGGTCAATGACGAGGAATTCCGACGGTCCCTTCTGCGAATCCAGCTTGAGTCCCAGCTGTTCCTTAACAGCCTCCAGAAAGGTCGGTCCTGAAGGGTCTGGCTGGAAATCGGGACCTGCCGAATTCGGCGCATTCGCCTCGGGTACCCATTCCACAACCATGTCGAAGTTTCCGCTGAGACCCGTCTGATCGACAACCGGGCGGCCAAGGTTTCCGATTGCCGACAATCCCATAGTGATGAATGCCATCGTGACATTTCGCGCCCCTACCCGCACGCGGCCAGGAGCACTCGGAGGCATGGGGAGGAAGCCTCCGCAGAGAGTCGGATATCCCGGGCCTACCGCCGCCTGCGGATCCGGTCCCGAAGCAGTCGGAACGGCGGTCGAACACTCGGCATCCGCGGGATGTGGCTGGAGTTGCGGTCCGGCCTTACCCGGCTTCACCGGAACGGCGGCCAGAATCGGCACCTGCCGGGTCTCGTAGTGGGTCACCATTTTGAAGCGTTCAGCCAGCAGCGACCGCATCATCAGCCGCATCTGGTCCTTTGTGTCCCTGGCGGCGTTGCCGTCGGTATTTGCCAAAATGTCGAATCGATCCGTCGTCACCCATCCGGGCAATTGCGACGTGACGGACTGGGCCTGGTCACCCATTATTTTGTAGGCGAAAAAGATATAACTGATGAGCGGGAGATTTGTCGCCGTGAAATGGCCCCCGTTGGAGCTGTAAACGTCCCCCGGACCGAGCGGAAAGTTGGAGTTTGGCGCGGCGGCGCTCGATTTGTTTTCCTTGACGGACGCGACATCGAACGACGGCAAGGTTTGAGCCATCAGGGCTGCAGCCATGCCATACAGCAGGAACACGCTTCTGGTCATATACCCGACTTTGACGCTTAAACTTTCGGAAAGTTACCCGATCTCTGCGGGCATTTGCAAGGGTCCCGGCGGGGAGTACCCAGCCACGCTGACGGTGATGGGCCATCTGGCTCCATAACAGTGGCGAGAAGATCTCACGAAACGCTCAAACCACGTTGACGGCCATCTCGCCGAGGTGACGCGCCGCGCTCCCGGGGATACGGCGATTCCGGGTAGCGCGCCGCCTGGATGGAAGCCCAGGCCCCTTGCGCGGTCCTGTTGCGGGAACGATCCCCGCGAAATCAAGCACCCGAATTTGTGCTATCCTGCTGCCAATCCATGGAAAGGAACGCTTATATGATTCTTCGATGCACCCTCCTTGCCGTATTTGCCCTCACCGCGCTTCACGCGCAGGACGTTCCCGCGCCCGAAGCCCCCGCCACTCCACCCGCCGGGGCCGCTGGTCCCGGGCGCGGCGCGACGGCCGATCCTCAACCGTACGAAAAGGTCATCACCAAAGACGCCAAGACCTCGACCGGCATTTTTACGGTTCACGAAATCAAGGATCGCTACTATTACGAAATTCCGAAGACCGAACTCGATAAGGAGTTCCTGCTGAATGTCCGCATCTCGAGGACGACGGTCGGCGTCGGGTATGGCGGCGACGAGTTGTCCGACCGAGTGGTTCGCTGGGAACTCCGCGGCAACAAGGTCAATCTGCGGGACGTCGACTACAGCGTTCGCGCGGAACCGGGCACGCCGATCGCGATGGCCGTGAAAGCCGCCAATAACAACGCTATCCTCATGACCTTTCCGGTTGCGGCTTTCTCAAAGGACGGCGCGCCCGTGATCGAAGTCGGCAGGCTGTTCACGACGGACGTGCCCGAATTCAGCATCCGGCAGCGCCTGAATGCCACCACGGCGGATGCCACGCGGTCTTATATTGAACGTATTTCGCCTTATCCCGAAAACATCGAGGCCGAATCGACCCTGACGTTCACGCGCACGCAACCTCCGGCCGTCGGGGCTGTTGTCGTCAATGTCGCCGGGGGCATGCGGGCCGGGAGCGCCAGCGTGGTCGTGCACTACAGCATGGTGAAGCTGCCCGAGAAGCCTATGATGCCGCGCCTGTTCGACGAGCGTGTCGGTTACTTCACTTCAACCACGATGGATTACGGCACGGACGCGCATCGCGCCGAACGCGAACGCTACATCGCCCGGTGGCGGCTCGAAAAGAAGGATCCCGACGCCGCAGTTTCCGATCCGGTGAAGCCCATCGTTTATTACGTCGACGCGGCCACTCCCGTGAAATGGCGCGAATGGCTGCGCAAGGGGATCGAAAGCTGGCAGCCCGCGTTTGAAACGGCGGGATTCAGCAACGCGATCGTGGCAAAGATTGCGCCTACGGCCGAAGAAGATCCGGATTTCAGTCCCGAGGACGTGCGCTACTCGGTGATTCGCTGGCTGCCTTCGACTACGGAGAACGCATCCGGGCCGCATATTTCCGACCCGCGTACGGGAGAAATTCTCAATGCCGATATCAGCTTCTATCACAACGTGATGAACCTTCAGCGCGACTGGTATTTTCTACAGGTGGGACCGCTCGATCCGCGCGCGAAGCAGCTGCCGCTGCCCGACGATCTGATGGGGCGGTTGCTCGAGTTCGTGGTGGCTCATGAGGTCGGCCACACCCTGGGCCTCGAACACAACATGAAGGCGAGTTCGCTGTACCCGCAGGAGAAGGTGCGCGATAAGGAATGGGTCCACAAAATGGGCCACGCTCCTTCAATCATGGATTATTCGCGATTCAACTACGTGGCGCAACCAGAGGACGGGATTCCGGTGGAAGACCTGGTGCCGCGAATCGGCCCTTACGATATTTTCGCGATTCGCTGGGGATACAAGCCGATTCCTGAAGCGAAGACGTCGGACGCGGAAAAGCCGGCGCTCGACGAGTGGGCGCGCGAGCAGGATAAGACGCCATGGCTGCGCTTCTCGACCGCCGGCGCGGCGGGTTCCGACTATGGCGAACTTACCGAAGCGGTGGGCGATGCCGACGCGATTCAGTCAAGCGCGATGGGGCTGAAGAACCTGAAGCGCGTGGCGAAGATGCTGATGCCGGCGACGACGGCGAAGAACGGCGAACCTTACGAAGATCTGGCCGAGCTGTATGGCCGAATGCTTGGCCAATGGACGCTCGAAATGAATCACGTGGCGGCGATTGTCGGAAGCTTCAGTTCGCAAACGAAATATGTCGGGCAGAGCGGCCGCATTTTCGACCCCACGCCGAAAGCGCGCCAGGAGCTGGCGGTGAGTTTTCTTGCCGACAACGCCTTCGCCACGCCTCAGTGGGCGATCGATCCGGAGATTCTGCGGCGCATCGAGCCAACCGGCGTGCTCAGCCGGATTCGCAATGCGCAATCGAGCGTGTTGAGTAATCTGCTCGGCAGCCCGAGGTTTGCCCGACTGGTGGAGCAGGAAGCGGTGGACGGGAGTTCGGCCCTGACTCCGTCGGAGTTCCTCGCAGATGTTCGCCGGGCCGTTTGGCGCGAACTCGATGCACCGGATATTAAGATCGACGCCTATCGGCGCAATCTGCAACGCGCGTATCTGGATCTGGCGAATACGAAGATCAACAGCGCTCAGGCGACTCCGGTCGGTTTGCCCGCCGAGCTTGCGGGGTTGGTGGCGGTGAGCGGGGATGAGAAGCCTTTCTATCGCGAGGAACTGCGAGAGCTGGACAGCCGGATCGCCGTGGCGCTGGCGAAGACGACGGATCGCGAGACGCGCGCGCATCTCAGGGGCGTGCGCGATCAGATTGGGCATATACTCGATCCCAAGTTCAATCAGACAGGCGGGGCCGCGGGGGCGGTGATTCGTGTGGGCCTGGACGGGATCGACCGGCAGGAAGGGTGCTGGCCGGATTATGTGATTTTGCCGGAATAATTGCGATACGGCTCGCTTAGCGGGCGGCGCGGGAGGCTCATCGCGACCATGCCGCCTGCTAAGAAACGCGGCGTAAACCCAGTGGGGGAGTGAACCCCTGCCTCGGCATGAAGCAGCAAGGTCAACGCTGGCGGCAATCTTTGAACTAATTGGCCGACGCGCGCAGTAACACACTGACGGCTCTGCCCAGGACATCATCGCGATCCTGCTGAATTCCCGCCAGAGTGGCATCAGCCCAAACAGAAATCGGCCAGCAACCGGCTGAAATGTGCCGCCGACCGAGCCGCGCAGGTCTAAGATAATGCCAGGTGCTCCCAACAAAGAGTCGAACGCGCGATCCACCTCGCCCGAAGGCAGCCTGGTCAGATCGTTGTAGCCCAGTCCGGAAGGCAGGAGTCTGAAGCCGGCCTCCATCATCGGCACCGGGCGAACGGACGCGAACGCCTGATTCCTCTCCAGTTCGATTGACGCGTCGCTGCCGTCCGGTTTTCGCACGACCACGCGAACCGTTCCGGCCCTGCCAGAAGGAAACGATCGCGATCAGCCTTCCAGACTGCGATGTCGACCACGGGAACAGCTCCATCAGCCACTTTTCATGATCGACGCCCGCCGACGTTTCGCAGCGCCGCCCGGCCGTTCAAGCCGCGCAAGCCGTGACTTGACCGGCGTGGAACGGGCACTCAGGGCCGAACAGGGGTATGCGCGGGACCAGGACCGCTTGTACCGGGAACCACTGAAGCGCGAGCTTGAACAGTTGCGCCACAGGAAGTAATTCCGCGTGTCGTACCCGCAGGCGGAATTTTGGTGAACCAGTCGAACCGGCGCGTCCCGGCAGGTATTGAGAAACACGCGCAAGTTACGCCGCCAGACTCGGCCGAAGCAGTGGTTCCTCGGATGTCTGGCGCCGCGTCAGGCGGCTCTTGCGTTATTGAGACACCTTGAAAACAGTCGGCGTCTCGGCTTTGAATTCGAGATGGCTGTGATCGTCTATGTGTATGTTCGGGCCACGATCCCGAACTTCCGCGGTACCCAGTTTTGCTCCAGCGAAAACCGCCGTCGCACCGGGTTCCAACTCGCCTCCGGCGGAATTGACCCGGTAGTGGCGGCCGCCGAAATCGGCCGTACCCAGTTCGAACTTCATGGAGATTCGGCCGTCCACCTTCTTCTCGTCAATCAGCATAATGGTGACGTTGGCGCCCGCCGGGACCAGCACCTTGCCGCCCGGGGCGCGGATATCGTCCTCCATCTGCGCAATTGCAATCGAGTTGAGCGCGATACAGCATGAATCGAGAATTCCGATATTCCTGATGGGAAACACCGTCCCGGACGGAAACCGGATCTCTCCGCCGGTCGCGACGAACGACGCGACGGACGCTGCGCCGGGATTGGCGGTTGCGCCGCCGTTGTCGCCGATAGCCCCTGAGTTATCAAGGGCAGCAGGTGAACCGTACTTGACATCGACTTCGCTGTAAAGGAATGTGTGAGCGTTGCCGCCAGGAGCCATAATCGTGATGGAATTCGCTTCCCGGCGAAGCACCGCACCCGAAATCCTGCTGCCATCGCTCCTCAACGTCAATGTTGCCTGTGACGGGGGCGTGTGACCGCAAGCGGTTGCCCACAAGACCGCTGTCAGAGCCAGTGCAGATAAAATCCTGTAGAGTCGATCTGGCATCGTAATCAATCTTACAGCCAACCGGCTAACGGTACGTCCTACCGCGTCCTACCGGCGGATGCCCGATCCCTGCAGATTATGGGTGTGTTTGACTGATGGGCACTGGCGTAATAAGCTCGTGCCGTTCGCTGCGGACCGAATACCTATGGCGTTGTCCCGACGCGGTGCTGTCGCGCTGATAGCTTCATTTTTCCCAATAGCCGCCTTTTCCGCCCTGATTATCACTTCTGGAACGAGTTCCAGCACCGGCAATTCACCGTTACGCAGGCGCTCCACCTCCCTTCGCAGGGTCTCAGCGTGGTTGATCCCCAGTCGCTCTTTGTTTTTTCCGATTTCGACAGCCTCGGCATCGCCAACACGGCCTGCGTAAACGGCTTTAGCAGTTTCGACACCGTGTTTTCGAACCAGCTAACTTCTTTCACAATTACGAACGACGATCCCGTGACGGACTCGTTCAGCGCCGAGATTACGTCGGAGCTCGCCGTCGATCCGACCGGAACGCTGTCCGGGGGTGATACCTGAAGGATCGCCACCGACCTTTCGTTCAACACTTTGACGTCACCGGATTCGTTGAACCTGAATCTGGCGCAGACAGGTAATATCAACGTCGACTCGGATGTCACTTACACCGGCTCCAATCAGCTTTTCACCGACGAAATTTACCCGAAGAACAACTGCGCACATTCGGAGATATTGATCTCGCCGATGGTTGCACCCAAGGCTTTCGGACGCCTATTCCGGAACCGGAAGCGTTTCCTTCGGACTCACCGATACAGGCGGTTTTTGGATTCACGGGCACCGGGGAGTCAGGCAACCCAAACATGGCGTTTGCAGGAGCCAAGACTGGTCCGCCACGACCGGGATCACCTACGAATACACCGTATCAGAGAGCCCGGAACCGGTTACGACGATCCTGCGCGGATCGGCTCTGGCAGGTTCTGGCCAATAAATAAGCTTCTTCCAGACGGCAAACCAGCCGGAACTCCGCCTTCGGAAATGATTCGCCTATAAAAAGGCGAAAACTTCGACCGCCCATCATCCCGACGACGAACGAAATTTCCGAAGCCCGATGAGGTCCGCGATCGTGTCGAAGCGCGGATCCGAGCGGACTGATGGTGGCCACGGATAGGACAAAAAAAGTACCAACTCGCTTGTCCTCTCCCGGACCGCGTCGTCGAGGCAGCGGAATGCGCCATCGTTGTCCTCGGCGCCGGCGCGCACCAGCGCCAATTCGAGCGGAGAGACAAAACGATGTCCCTCATCGTCAAGAAGCTTCCGTTCCGCCGCGACCGCTTCCCCGCCGCGGTTGGCCCGCCCCAGCGCGAAACCGAGCAGACCCAATCCCGTCTTGCTTTCCGACAACTCCACCGAACGCTGCAACGGCGCTATCGCCCGCACCGGATCGTTCATCGCCAGGTACACCCAGCCCATCCAGTAGTGCGACAGAAAAAACGAATTATCGAGGTCGATCGCCTGACGCAACTGATGCAGGGCCTTTTCGTTCATTCCCGCCAACGAGTAGCTGAAAGCCAGGTGATCGTTCACGATCGGCGCCAGGGGATCGCGGTCGTGTGCGTGCTGCATCGACGCTACGGCCTCTTTCGTGCGGCGCGCCGCGAAATAGTACCAGGCGCGCCAGTGGTGAGCGCGGGAATTGTCCGGATCGAGATGCAGCGCCAGCTTGAATTCCCGATCCGCCTTCGCCCAGTCCCAGTCGTAAAAAAGACTCGCGAAGCCCAGCGAGGCGTGCGCCCCGGCGCTTACCGGATCGATCTCCAGCGCCTTTTCAGCGGCGTGCCGCGCCTTGGGAAACAGGTCTTTGGGCGGCCCCGCATAGTACCCGAGCAGATTGTATGAATCGGCCAGCCCCACCCATGGCTCGGCGTAAACGGGCTCGATCTCCAGCGCCTGGCTGAAGCACTCGATGCCGCGTCGCAGATTGGCTCCGCTCCGGCGATTCCAGTAAAAACGTCCTTTCAGGTAAAGTTTGTATGCCTCGACATTGGCGCGCTTCACAGGCTCGAGTTCCTGTGTCGCCTCGCCCGCCAGATGAACCCGCAGTTTCTCCGCCACCGCCGCTGAAATCTCGTCCTGGACTTCAAAAATGTCCGTCATCATGCGGTCGTAACGTTCCGACCACAACTGCACGCCGTCGCTCACTTTGATGAGATTCACCGTCACCCGCAGCCGGTCATGCACACGGCGGACGCCGCCTTCAAGAATGTAATCGACTTTCAGCTTAGCGCCGATTTCCTCGATATTGTAGTCGGAGCCGCGAAACGCGAACGCCGAGGCCCTGGCCGTCACGCGCAGTTTCGGCACTCGAGTCAGCGCGTTGATAATCTCCTCGGCAAGCCCGTCGCTGAAATAGTCGTTCTCCTTGTCCGACGTGAGATTGTTAAAAGGAAGTACGACCAGAGCGGGCGCGGCCGGATCCAGTGCCTTCAGTCTCGAAACAGAGTGCACGCTTCCACCCGACGTCAGACCCGACCGGATCGACTCCAGCGCCTGATGGACACTCGCGGCCGTCTCAGTGCGGTGTTGCGGATCCTTGCGGAGGCACAGGAAAATCAACCGCTCCAGTTCAATCGGCAAACCGGGCCGTTCATTCGACAGTGCGACGGGTTCCTTGTGAAGTATCGCGCCCATCACCGCTCCTGCGGTTTCGCCCCGGAATGGCCTCTTCCCCGTGAGCATCTCGAAAAACACGATGCCCATCGAAAAAACGTCCGAAGCGGCGCCGATCTTGCCCCCGGCTATCTGCTCCGGCGACATGTAGCCCACCGTTCCCGCCACCTTTCCTTCCTGCGTCAGCGTAACGTCGGTTTCCGAGATCGGCCTGATGAGCTTGGCGACGCCGAAATCGAGAATCTTGACTCGCTTCTCGGGCGTGACCAGGATATTGGAAGGCTTGAGGTCGCGATGGATCACATTGTGTTCGTGCGCGCCGGAGACGCCGTCGGCAATCTGCGACGCGATCTTGACGAATTCGGCCACGCCCATTGTTCCGAAAGATGCCGTATGGTGCAGCGGCGTGCCTTCCACAAGCTCCATGACAATGAAGAAATTGCCGTCGGACGACGTTACGTCGTAAATCGTGACAATGTTCGGGTGATTGATGCTGGAGGTGGTTTTCGCTTCCTGTACGACGCGGCGGCGGTCGGCGGCCGCTACGGCGCCGGGAAGCAGCATCTTGATCGCGACATACCGGTCCAGACGCTCATCGAAGGCACGATAGACGACGCCCATTCCACCTTCGCCGATTTTCTCGGTAATCCGGTAGTGCAGCAGGCGTTCAATCACGAGGAGTTCCGATTGTAGCAAAGAGGGCCTGGGATCGGTCTTCGTTATGACATTGGGCGAAAGAGCAATCCGCGGGAAGATCACCTCGATCTGCGCCACCGGAGTCAACGCCTCGGAATCGTCCTCTCCGCTCCCGGCGCAAAGCCCCATCGCCCGTTATTCGCCTTGCCGAACAGAGCAATTGACAGCAGGATACGTCGCGACGCTTCGCGGCGGGTCCAGTGAAGAAAGCTGGCTGCGTGGTCGGGCGAGCCCGGCCCACAGTTATCGAATGGCCCGGCCAGCGCTTGACCTCCGGCCCGGCCTCACGACATTATCATGTCTTCGTAGGCGATGACCAGTTCTTCGACGGCCACATCCGTACCCTGCGCATTCAAGTCCCCGAAACTGTATTTGACAGGCCATGCGCGGGTGAGTGTCCATGTAATCGCGATGGTTGTGTGGTCTTCCGAAAGAAGATTAATAGCCACTTCCCGGCGGTCGATTGTGCCCGTGCGCACTGTGTCAATCCACTTAAACAGATCGAGATTGCCGACGATTCCGCGGCGGAGAACCACATAGTTGTAGCGTATCAGCCCAGGTAAATCCCGGACCGCCAGATTTACGCTGGTTCCGCCTCGGTATTTGATTACGTCGACGCACACTTCCGGCAGCACGACGACCGTGAAATCGCCGCTGGTGATGCCTCCGATATCTACTCTGAAGTTTTGGTTGGGATAGGGATCAGCTCGTTCGACGGCCATAGGTTGTAAAACCCCCTTCTGATTTTGGAATGAACTTAATGTCGCGGTAAATGCCTAGATCGTGACGTATCGTGCAGGACAACCGCTCGCCCGCCCGATCGCAGTAGGAGATCGCCGCTGCGATGAGTTCCGGCTCGTGACGGCCGAAATACGCGGCGCTGGAGTCGAGGATTGTGCGGATGGAGCGCCCGGGAGCGAGGAATTCGATGTTGCGAAACAACGGCAGTTCGTTAATCGACTCTGTGCCGCCGAGTCCACTGAAAGGAGGATCGAAAACAATGTGTACTTGCTGGGCCGGCC
>PLEX01000145.1:11992-12125 GCA_003136575.1 Bryobacterales bacterium
TCGAAGAGAACGCGCCCGATGGGGAGTGCGTTCTGGAGCGCATGGTAGTTATCTCGCCCCCCGCGGGCGAACGTTCATGACGCCCGTACGTATGGCGCATCAGTCCCACTCTTCACAGGAATCCTCTTCTGCG
>PLEX01000131.1:0-19008 GCA_003136575.1 Bryobacterales bacterium
GATATAGCCCTCTTTGATCGCAAGATGCAGCAGCCCGTTGGCGAGAGCGGTGTCCGTTCCAGGAGTGATTTGCAGATGCAGCGTCGCACTGGCGGTGGTTGGCGTCGCGCGCGGGTCGACCACGATTAACGATCCGCCGCGCTTTTTCTGCTCCTGAAAATGTTGTACGACCGGCGGCATCGTCTCGGCCAGATTGCTGCCGACGAGAAGGATAGTTTCGGCACCCGCAATATCCGTCAGCGGAAACGGAAGGCCCCGGTCGATGCCGAATGCTTTAATCGATGCGGCTGCCGCCGAAGACATGCAAAAGCGTCCGTTGTAGTCGATTTGCGAGGTTCTCAGCGCGACCCGCGCAAACTTGCCGAGCAGATACGCCTTTTCATTGGTAAGGCTGCCGCCTCCGAATACTCCAACGCCATCCTTGCCGTGCGCTGCCTGCGTGCGTTTGATGGCGCCGGCGATCCGGTCGAGAGCCTCATCCCAGGACGCGGGCCGTAATGGCTTGGATCGGTCGTCTCTGACCAGAGGGGAAAGCAACCGCTCGGGGTTGTTCAGAAGTTCAGCCGAGGTCCACCCTTTTTGGCAGAGCCCTCCGCGATTGGTCGGGAAATCGCGCTCGGTCACAGTCCAAGCTGTAGTTCCGTTGCGGGAACCTGGGCCATCGCCTACCGGCTCGAGATTCATTCCGCATTGCAGTGAGCAATAGGGGCAATGGGTCGCACACGGATTTCGCAGGTCACGAACATGCATCGGTTCTGGCACAACAGACGACGGTGCGAGTAATGAATGAGAGTGAGAAGCCACGGACCTACCCCTGTTCTCACGGCGGACTTAAGCGACGGGGCAGTTTCGGACGAGGAAAAAAATATCCATAGCCGGCAACCGGGGCCGAGAGCCATGGACTAGTTCCAAGGTAGCACAAGTCCAGGAGATGCACCGTGGCGCAGCGGGCAAAGCGGGTTCAAATATTTGATCTTCGCTATTAATAATTCAAGCATTGACAATTCAACGCTGCGCGCCGTTTTTCCGGATATGCAGGCATTCGGCAATTTGTCGGAGGCGATCCGCCAGAACACGATGCCGCCGAAAGAAACCTTCTTTCCGTTCTGTGCGTCTGTGGCCGTCCAGCGATTGCGAACCACCACCCGATCGTCCTCGGCGATCCTGCGGGTCGAGCGCGAGGGCGCCAGGCAAATTGAGGGACATCGCCTCCGCGTCCGCCGCCGTTGCTTAACGCGTCGATCCGTTCGTCACAGTGCGGGCATTGCGGATAGCTCACTACAGGTGAGCATTGGGAGGTGTGTCAGACGATCGGGCGACCCAGCCGGAAGAAATCGTTTCGGCGCTAGCCGACTAAGCCGTTGGCGACGCGAAGCCTTTTCGGATCTCCGGGACTTCCAGAATCCGAATTCCCTGCGGCGGGTTGTCGACCGCTCGTGAAATCGCGCCCGTCATCTCGGACAAGGTGACCAACCCAAATCGCCGCGCGGAGTGGCGAGTCGATGGCACGGCCTCGGCAAATTTGTAGAACGGGATCAGAAGATAAGGCCATCGGTGGCCGGGGCCCAAAACGTACCAGGGCCGCAGAATTGTGGAGTTCAGCCCGGCTTCTTCGATGGACCGTTCGCACTGTGAACGCACCTCTATGTAGGCTTTCATCACCGGAGCGGGATGCGCCACGCTGAGGTAGACAAAATGCGAAATGCCCGTTGCTCTCGCCGCTTTCACAGCTTCGAGACCGGACTTGAGATCTATTTCGAGGAACTGGCTGGCTTTCGCAGGACCCGGGTGGGCAACGCCGACGAGTTGGATAAACGTGTCTGCGTCTCCGACCAGGTGTGCGTAGGTTCCGGCGTCGAGCGCATTCCCAAGCGCGACGCCGCAGCCTTTCGGTAACTTGTCAAGGGATTCCTTCCTCGCCAGGGCCGTGACGCGATGGCCACGGCCTAACAGAACAGGAACAAGACGTCTGCCGATATAGCCCGTAGCTCCCGTGATGAAGATATGGCGTGCCATTGAGACCCGACTCTCATTCCCATTTACGGCAACAGGCAGTAACTCGACAAGCCCGCCATCCCCGCTAATCGGAAACCGTCATAGTCGGGCCGGTGATGGCAGCCGCTTCCCGCGCCCGATCCATCACGACTTTCGCCAGTTCGTAGTACACGCCGCCGCATTTATCTTCCGGACCCGCCGTGGCCACCGGATGTCCCGTATCCCCGCCGATCCGAACGTGCGGGTCGAGCGGAAGCATACCCAGGAAGTTGACTGACATCGCTTCCGCAGTGCGCCTCCCGCCGCCGTTGCTGAACACGTCGATGCGTTCGTTGCAGTGCGGACATTGCAGATAGCTCATGTTTTCCACGATGCCGAGAACGGGCACCTTCACCTGCTGGAACATCAGGACGGCCTTGCGCGCGTCTTCAAGCGACACCGCCGAAGGCGTAGTCACGACGACGGCTCCCGTGACGGGCGCGGTCTGGATCAGCGAAAGTTGCACGTCGCCTGTGCCAGGGGGAAGATCGATGATCAGATAGTCCAGATCGCCCCAATCGACCCCGCGAAGAAATTGCTGGATGACGCTGTGCAGCATCGGCCCGCGCCAGACCAGCGGCTTATCGCCGGGGTTCAGGAAGCCCATCGACATCAGGCTTACGCCGTAATTTTCCAGCGGCTGGATGCGTTCGCCTACCGCCGTCGGCGTGGCGCTGGTCCCCATCATGAGAGGAACGTTCGGTCCGTAGACGTCCGCGTCGAGCAATCCCGTCCTATAGCCAAGGTGCGCCAGGGCAATGGCAAGGTTCACCGAAACGGTAGTCTTGCCGACGCCACCCTTTCCGCTGCCGACTGCTATCAGATTCTTAACGCCTGCGATGGGCAGCTTCGGCTGCGCCTGTTGTCCGGGACTCATGTACTCTCATCTTAGCTGGGTACCCGGGCGAATTTCCCGTATCATGGAGATATGAGGCCCAACTTGCGACATCGGCCCACCAGGGCGGTGCTGTTTGCATGGCTGGCTATTCCGGCAGTCGCCGCCACGCATCCGGTCAAAACGCTGGACGGACGCACCCTCTCCGCCGATGCGATGGGCAGCCACATCGAAGGCCTGATGCGGGCAAACGACGTGAAAGGCCTCGCAGTCGCCCTGATTGGCGACGGACAAGTCGTTTACGTTCGCGGATTCGGCGTGAGAAATGCCCAGGGGGCACCGCTCACCACTGACACGGTTATGTATGGGGCATCGCTTACCAAGGCGACTTTTGCGTACATGGTAATGCAACTCGTCGATGAGGGAAAGATCGACCTCGACCGTTCCATTGCCGGTTACCTGCCGCAGCCTCTGCCCGATTATCCGAAGTACGCGGACTTGGCAAATGATCCGCGCTGGCGGAAACTGACTTTCCGCATCCTGCTCGATCACACCACGGGCTTTGCGAATTTCTACTGGGCGGAGCCGGACGGAAAGCTGCGCTTCCACCGCGATCCGGGAGTTCGGTTCGGCTACTCCGGCGAGGGCCTGCAACTCGCCCAATTCGTGCTGGAGAACGGCCTGGGTCTCGATATCGGAAAAGAGATGCAGCGGCGCGTCTTCGATCGTTTCGGCATGAGCCGCACTTCCATGACATGGCGTGAAGATCTCAGCGCCGAAGAGGCCGATAACTTCCTCGCGAACGGCGAGGCGAAGACGCACAATCGCCGCGCGAAACCTGGAGCGGCTGGCTCGTTGGACACAACCGCGCGGGACTGGTCGCGTTTTCTCGCCGGCGTGGTGAACGGAGATGGCCTGAGCGCGCGAGCGAAGGCGACGATGATCCGCCCGCAAATCGCGATCGACAGTGCCGTGCAGTTTCCAACCCTGACTACTAAGACGACGGACGAATACAAGAGTATTCATCTGGGCTACGGGATCGGCTGGGGAGTGTTCGATACACCTTACGGCCACGCCTTCTTCAAGGAGGGCCGCGACGATGGCACAGTCAACTACGCTCTTTGCGTGCAGCCACGGCGAGCCTGTGTTCTTCTGCTCTCGAACAGCGACAAGGCGGAAGGCATATACAAGGGTCTGGTGGAATATCTTATGGGAGATGTTCGGCTGCCCTGGCGGTGGGAAGGATACCTTCCATTCGATGGGCACTGAAAACGCCGTCTCGGAAACTCAGTGCGGACACGCCTCCGCCAGGCCGACAAACCGTCAACCTGGATCGGTGTAGACTCGAATTACGAATTCAATGCGGCACTTCAGCGATTATCGAGCGTGAGAACGACGGATACNNCCTGATCGAGGCATTGACGCTGTTTTTCGAGACGGCATCACCAACGGAAGTCGCCCGGCGGGTCCATTACGACGTCTTCGTAACCCAGGTCGAGGTCCAGGTTGGGTAAGCTCCAAGTTCTTTCGGGCCTGGAAGTGTGCCGGATTCTCGAACAAAACGGAATAGTCGGCGTCCGTCAGCGAGGCAGCCATCGAATCATGCAAAAGCGGTTGGAGACAACTACGATCACGGTTCGGGTGCCTCTTCACGGTTCGCTCCGAACGCCGGCGAGGATCCGGACCGCCTATCCTATATCCACGCCGTGCGCGTTGTCCGCCGCAAGATGATCACCTTTGGCTCTGTTACCCCCTCAGGACCCGGCGAAATCCCATAAATCGGTGATCGGGGAAATCCTCAACGAGTTCGCCGCCTCCAGCCGCAACCGGGGCAATCCCCGAGGGGTGAAGCGGAACTTGAGTAACTTTCCCCTGCGGCGCGGCTACAAACGCTAACCGCTCATGGATCCCTCCGCCGCCATCAGGATCGTTCAGTGATGAGTATTGGGGTTAGCCGGCCATGTCGCGCCCGAGTGAAGCGCCGCTCGCTATAGCTTTTCCGAAAAACCCTCGCGCGCCAGAACTGTCTTCCCGTTGCGTTCCACGCGATAGTATCCATCTTCCGACTTGCCCGAAATGTGCGTGGCATCGTGCTCGCCTTGTTCCACGCTCTTCCATTTCTTCTCAAGCACGGTCTCGTACGCGTTCACAAACGCAATCGCAGAATCCGCGCTGTCCCACTGGGTCGCGAACAGGAGCACAGTGCGCGCGTGGTCCTTCTTCAATTCATCGATGCGGTACTGGCCACCGGTCATTCCCGGCGCCAGGCCCTGCGCGACCGGAAGCGAAATATACTGGCGCAGCAACACCTGCATGTCCTCCTCGCCGAACACGCCTTCCACGATGGCCTTCGTGCCGGGCGATGGCTTCGGCAGATCAGGCACCACAGGCGCCGTCCCGGCAAAGTATCGCTCCGGATGCAGCACCTGCGAAGTGGAAAGCGGCGGTTTCCTGAATAGTGTTCCGAACGCGGCCTGGCCGTCATGCAGAAAGACGGCCTGCTGAAAAACCTCGCCCTGCTCGTAGGGGAATAACATCGTCGCGCGCAGATAAAGCGGGGCTTTGCTGAACACAGGGTATTGAGGGTCGTCCGGGTCGGTATCCGGCCGGATAAACTCACGCGCGGTATCGGCATTGATGAGCGACCGTCCCGCCAGGCGGGCTGCGTACTCCACTGTCAGCCATGTAGCCTGGCCTTCGACGACGGTCTGCCGTGCGAGAGACTCCTCCGCGTCGTCCGGGCCTTTGTTCAGGTATTTCTCTATGTTGAAATTCTGGTCCGCCAGCGCGTGCGCCAATTCGTGAACCAGCGCCTCTTCCCGCATGCTCGAAGCCGCCCATTCGGAAATGAAGAGCTTTTTCTGGTGAAAATCGTAAAAAGCCGCAGCCTGTTCCGTCAGTAAATCGATTGTCGTTTTCTTCAGATCGAAATCGGCGGAAACGAAACCGAGTTTTTTCAGGCTCAATTCCTCCGCATAAATATCCTTCGGCCGGACGGAGTGTTTGATCTGGTCTTTAATGTATGCGTTGATCTGATCCCGGCTCAATAGCTGAAACGGCAACTGCCGCCGGATGCGAAATCCGGTGATGTCGGCGAGCCGGCGCATGATGGAATTGATCTCGGCCGCGTCGGGAAGTTTGGACGCCGATGGTTCGGGCGCGGGCGCCTGCCATGCGCCTGCGGTAAGCGCACTGAGCAGCAAAACAGCGCCGCGGACTATCTTCGCCACCGATCGCCCCCCGGTATGACCCATACCTTATGGTATCGGGCGAAGGCGGTTGTCAGCGTTTACCAGTCTGAGATGACTGCTCGCGCGCTACAATAAGAAATCGATTTGTCGTCAGAAAGAGAGATTTCCCACTTGGCCGAAAAGCAGATTTACAACGCAGAAAACCTGGGCAGCGGCACGTTCGTCATCACGAAGCCGAAGCGCAAGAAGGCGAAAACCCGCCAATCCCGCCTGAAGAACCTCACGCGCGGCAGCCGCAAGTAAGCCGGCGGAACCGGGCGCGCTTTTTCTCTCCGGGTTTGGATGAATTCGGGCATCCATGCAATCATAACTGGACAGGAGACCCACATGAAATTAATCCGAACGTTTTCTATGGTTGCGCCGCTGGCGATCGCCCTGATGGCACCGGCCCTGCGCGCGGCCGACATTCCCGCCGAAGGCACGCAGGCACCCGATTTCACCCTAAGCTCGCAGGAAGGCAAGCAGGTCAGCCTGAAGGATTTCCGCGGCCAGTGGGTGGTGCTGTATTTTTACCCCAAGGACATGACCCAGGGCTGCACCATCGAAGCCCACAATTTCCAGGCCGATCAGGATAAGTACACCGCGAAGAAGGCCGCGATCGTCGGCGTCAGCGTGGACTCGGTCGATTCGCACGTCCAGTTCTGCACCAAGGAAAACCTGACCTTCAAGCTGCTGGCCGACCCGACCCATCAGGTGGTCGAAAAGTATGGATCGTTTGGCGGCGTGGTCGCGGCGCGCAACACTTTCATCATTGACCCGAAGGGCGTGATCCGCAAGGTCTACACGAAGGTTCAACCGAATCCTCATAGCGCGGAAGTCCTGGCGGCGCTTGACACCCTGGAAAAATAGTCCTTCGCCGCAACCACTTCCCGAACGAGCGGCGGATTCAACCGGAACTCGCCGCTCTTCTTGATTAACCGGACAGGTCTTGAATAGTCGCGAACAGGAATTCGCCGAGGTGGCGTTGTCGCAAGCGGGCAGCTTGCTGCGCTTTGCACGACGTCTGACTTTCGATCCCCCGGCGGCGGAAGACCTCGTCCAGGAGACGCTCCTGCGCGCGTGGCGTAGCTTCGACCAGTTTCGCGGGGGCTCGAACGCCCGCGCCTGGCTGTTTCGGATTCTCTTGAATGAATTTTACGGACAGGGCCGCAAGGGACGTCTGACGCTGGTGCCGCTCGGCGAGATGGACCGAGCCGGATCTTCTGGAAATGATCAGAAGCCGGAGATCGCCGAAGCGCTGACGAAGCTTCCGCATGACCAGCGAACCGTGCTGATGCTGGGCGTCGTGGAAGGGTTTACCTGCCGGGAAATGTCGGACATGCTCGGCATCCCGATGGGAACGGTGATGTCGCGCATGAGCCGCGCCCGCCAGGCGATGCGGACGCAGTTGGGTATCGTACCCAGGGCGACCACACTGGGACAAAAGGTATTGAGTCACAGGGAAAACTGATGAACTGCGGAGAAATTCACGAATTATTGCCGCTGTGGACCACCGGGGAACTGGAGGCCTCGCGGCGGCTGGCCGTGGGCGCGCACCTGCACGATTGCCCGGATTGCGCGGCGGAACTTCGCCAGCGAGAGGCTGAAGACGCGCTCTTGCGGGAGGCGATGGCAGTGGAGTCGGCGCGCGACCTGATGACCGCCCGGGATCTGGAGCGGCGAGTGATGCGCCGAATCGCCGACGAACGTTCGCGCCGCTGGCTGTGGCCGTCGGTCGCCGCGGCAGCCGCGACACTGGCCGCGGTGTTGCTATTGACGCAGCATCATCCAGTTCAGGCCAATCCGGCCGTATTCTCGGACGCCGCCCGCGACCACACGGTTGAGATCGTGCAGAAGGCGGCGCGCCACTGGAGAACCGCTCCGGCCGAATTGGCCGCGCTCGAAGACTCGCAGGGCATTTCAGACGCCGATGTGAAAGCGGTGGAAGCCACGGGTTACCGGCTCGAACGCGCAAAGATCTGCCGCCTGGCGGGTCTGCCTTACATGCACCTCGTGTATGCAAAGGACGGGCGGGAGTTTTCGGTCTACATGCGGGCAACAGGCGGCAAGCCGGTTCCCGAAGCCGACTCAACGAGCGGTAATCTTCAACTGGCTTCGTTTGCGCGGGGCCGCGTACAGGCCGTCATCGTGACCGACGCGCCACGCGGCGATTGTCTCCAGTTCACGCGGGACGCCGAAGCCGCTCTTTAGAATGTCCGGGTTCTCGCCGCGGTTTGCGGCGAGGCGTATCCGACACCTTCCGCGCGTCGGCTTCAACCAGAGACATTGCCGCTGGCTGGCAACCCGTGCCCCAAATCGCATCGACGAAGTCTTCGAGCGGAGCCTGCGGAGTCAGCACTGCCCGAGCCTTCCCGTTCCGGAACTTCCACGACCGAAGTTCGAAGAGCCGCGATTCGTGCCCTGCGGCCAGGCAATCCTTCAGACAACCGACGGAGGCAGCGTCCGTGGAAGGGAACGTCCAGGCAACGTGGAGATCGCTTCGCATTCCGGCGGTTCGGGGCATTTACACGACGTAGTGGCTCGGCCGCGGGAATTTTCTCAGTGTTTAATGTTCGGCGGCCTCGTGGACTGGCCAACACACTCGGGCGGCCCGGCGGCTCTGACGGGAATCGAACGGGCGAATACCTGTTCAGCGCGTCAGCGCAAGCTACTGATCGGATGCATCGTCGTAGTGGCTCAAATAAAGCGGCGGTCATGATCTACCAGGCCGAGTCTCATACGATCCAGCCATCCGGTTTGCCCAACTACGTCGCGAGGCATCGCGGGATCTTCGGCGAAATAAACGGTCGACTCCACCTCGGTACCGAGAACGCCCAAAGCCAGAGAACGACGCCCCGGTGTGCACACGCGCGAAGAAATCGGTCTCGCGACCGGCGTATCGCAACGCTACAGGAAGGAGAATTCCGCGTTCGTTTCGGTACCTATACTCGATTTGAAAGCTGAGTTTCGGCGCCGCCTACCAACCGCCCCACTAAGCGGACTCTTCCGGGGCGATGCGATGCATGAGCGGCGGATTGATCCCCTGACACTGCGCCGCGTGGAAAACGTCCAGGCAGTGCTTGCCATGGGCGATCAACTGTCCCTTATAAAGAGCGACCCATTCGCCCATATGAGCAGCACGATTCCGATGTAACCACTCGAGATTGGCGGGGGCACCATTGGCCAGTTCCAATGACGTCAGATCCGGTATTTCCGACCGATGCGGGGCCGTGGGCTCCTGCGCAAGAAGTTCCTTACCGCGGTATTCACCAACTCACTCGTGCTTCAATATTCCCCGCGTTGGACACAATCCAGTACCATGCGCTCAACTTCGGGCTGTAGCGTGACATCCATGCAGCCAGTTTAAGGCGTCATCCACTGTCCCGCAAACCCGGCAGGGACTGGCGCGACTCGCGGGTACGTTCCACGCGGACTGTCAAAACAGCAGCTTCAGACTAAACTGAATCTGCCGCGGTGGAGCCGTCGTCGTAATTGTGCCGAACGCCGAGCTATTGCTGGTCTGGTTCGGCGCTCCGAAGTTCGTGTGGTTCAATACGTTGAAGAACTCGCTGCGGAACTGCAGTTTTGCGGTCTCGGTGATCCGGAAATTCTTGTTGACCGCCAGATCCCACTGTTCAAAATTCGGCGTCCGGAACGCGTTGCGGCCCAGATTGCCGAACGGCGCATTCGCCGGGGGCGTGGTGAAAGTGCAAGCGGCGAAATACGACAGCAGACTCTGCGCCGTACTTTGGCTCGTACCAGAACACGAAACATTCGGCCGCAGGAAAGCCTCACCGCGATACTCGGCGGTCAAACCCGTCACGTCGTTCGCAGCGGATGGCGTATAGTACACATTCAGAGGCGTACCCGTATTAGCGGTATTGATGGCGCTCAATTGCCAGCCTCCCAGCACCCCGTCCAGCACCGGATTCATGCTGCCGATATACTGCCGGCCCCTGCCTGCGGGCAAATCATAGACCACGCTGCTGACATTAAGCAACTTTACGTCGTAGCTGGAAGGACCATATTCGATTGGCAGATTCTGGATGTTCTGCGGATTCGCGCCCGTAGTCGTCGAATAATATTCCAAAGCCTGCTCCGAATCGCCCATCGCCTTGCCCCAGGTGAATGAATTGAGCACGTACAAACCCTGGCTGAAACTGTGCTCGAAGCGCGCGGAAAAACCGTTGTAATTGTTCTGGCCGACCGGATCAACCCAGGTGATCGCGCCGAAACTCTGATCCGGCCGACGCGCCTGCACGCCCAGTGTTCCGCCGGGAGCGTTCGGCGCCGCCTGATTCCAGTCGCCAAGGATCGGCAGCCGGTTGCTCAGATTTCCGTTGTAGGCAAGCTCCAGCACGGTGTTTTTCGCCAGTTGATGCTGCACGGAGAAAAACCAGGACTGAATGTACGGCCACTTCGTGTTGGCTGGAATGTAATCGTTGTTCGAAAGAATCGGATTAAATGTGCTGGCGATACCAGCGTTGAAACCGTTCTGAGTGGTCAGAAAACCCGCCGGAACGGGGCCACCCGGAGTGAACGACTGGTTATCTACTCCAAAGATCGCGAGCGGACCGTTGATGCCTTCCTCGGCGCTGCCGGGCCGGTTGAAGAACGCGTAACTGATGCCGTATCCCGCGCGGATCGACGTCTTCTGATCCACACTGTAAGCGGCGCCCAGACGAGGTCCGAAATCCTTGCGATCCGGATTGATTCCCGTGCGGTCGAACAGGCTGCCGCTGGTCGCTCGCACCAATGTATTCGTCACCGGATTGAAGTTCGACCACAGATCGTCCCGCTCCCAGACCGGCGTTGCGTACTCGTAGCGCAACCCGACATTCAGCGTCAGTTTCGAAGAAGCGCGCCAATCGTCCTGCACGTAGAGCGCGTGGACATGCTGCCGCAGATTCGTCGTCAGATTACTGCCCTGCGCGATCTGGCTGGGAAGGCCGAAGTAGAAATCGGCAAGGTCGTAGCTGGTGGAATCCGACGCCGGCGTGCAGCCGCATTCCGCGGCGGTTGGCTTGCTGAAGCCGCCGGAGTACGTATCCATGCCGTAGAGCGGGTTGATATCGAGAACTTCGGTGCGAATAGCGAGAAACTCGTAGCCCGCCTTGATGGAATGCCGTCCTATGACTTTTGAGTAGTTGAGTTTCGGGTTGAACGAAGTCGGGTTCTGAAACTGTGGGTTGGTCGACTGCCGGCCGATGGTGGGATTGCTGTATCCGCCAATCACCTGGGTTGGAAAGCCGCCTGCCAGATCGTTGGGCAGACCCTGGATCCCGAATTCCTGCGCGATGTTCGGTCCGCCGAGATAGGGCGGCGCTTTTCCGCCGAGCACGTGGTCGAACCCAAATCGAAATTCGAACAGCGACGTGGGCGAAACGGTCCATGTGTAGCCGGCCGCCGCCTGCTGCTGAATGGCGTGAATGAAGCCGTTGCCGTCGCCGCCGGAGGGTCCGGGGTCGGCGGGACCGTAAAAGGAAATATCCTTTCTTTGGCTGAAGCGCAGGAACGACGTCATTTTGTTGCTCATCACGTAGTCGAGCTTCGCGTCGTACTTATCGCTGTAATCCTTGAGCGGAATCAATTCCTCAAGGTTGTTCGACCGGTTGGTCGCAGCCACACCGAAGTTCGGAGCCGCAAGTCCGGCGAGCGCAGCGGCCGCGAACGGATTCAGCTGGGAAACCGGGATCTGCGTGTTCGCCGGATAGATTCCCATGGTGATCGGGTCGATCACTGTAACGGGCAGGATTCCATTACGGTCGTTCAGATCGGGCACCGAGTAGAAGTTGAGATAGCCCTGTTTCTGCCGGAAACCCTCTTAATCGCCAAAGAAGAACAGCTTGTCCTTAATCAGCGGTCCGCCGATCGTGGCGCCGAACTGGTTGCGGTGCATGGTCGGTTTCACGAAGGTCGCCGGCCGCGCGCCGAAGATGTAACCGAACGCATTCAGGTCGGTATTGCGCAGGAAGTCGTAAGCCGTGCCATGAAGCTGATTGGTCCCAGCTTTCAGCGCCGCATTGATGACGCCGCCGCCCACGCGCCCGTACTCCGCGCTGAAATTGCTCGTGATCACTTTAAACTCCGCCAGCGCGTCGGGCGAAGGCTGCACCACCTGACTCGAATAATTCTGATTGCTGGTTCCGTAGGAATTGTTGTCGAGGCCGTCCATCAGGAAGTCGTTGTAGGTGCTGCGCATCCCATTCACGTTGAACGCCGCTTCGCGCGGCGTACCGCTGGGCGAAAACGAGATGGCCATCGGCGAAACGTGCACGTTCGTCGAAAGCAGCGCCAGGTCTGCGTAATGGCGTCCGTTCAGCGGCAGATCGACGATGGCCTCGGTGCCGATTACCTGGCTGTGTTCGCTCGAATCTGTGTCGATCAGCGTCTGAGCGGTAACCGTGACCGTGTCGCTCGCGGCCCCGACCTTCAGTTCCGCGTCGACGCGCTGGCGAACGTTCACATTGACCAGAATGTCGTTCGCGGCGAATTTTTCGAACCCGGCCTTTTCAATCGTGACCGAGTACCGGCCGATCTTCACGTTGAAGAAGTCGTAATCGCCGGCCGCGTCGGTCCTCGTTTTCGCCTCAATGCCGGTGTCTTTACTCGTTAGTGTTACCGAGGCGTCGGCTACCACGCCCTGCGAAGGATCGTGAACGGTGCCCAGCACCTCGGCAGTTTCGAATTGTCCGAACAACGATAACGTAAATAGAAAAGTGCCTGCGAATGCGAAGAGTACACGTGTGGCGGATCGTTTCATGTGGATATTGGCCTTAACCATTCATACTGACAGGGAAATGTTTCAGTCGGTTGACACCTTGGTTACCGGCGCTCGACAACGCCCGGACGCCATGCCCGGCACACAGACAACGAATCGTTCGAAACCGATCCGACACCGACACTTCACGCTTCTGTCGCTGAATTGAAACGATTTCCAGGCGAAGCTGGAATAAAGTAAGAGCATTTGAGAGACCACAGGCACACGATTTTCCGCCTCATTTTCGTCGCTGTCGCTTTTTTTACCCTGTTGCCGGCGGTTAGCCTGGCTCAGTTGACCGACGCCGAAAAACTGATCGAAGCCGGACACTGGAAAAAGGCCAGAACTTTGGTGGAAGACCGCCTGCGCCTGTCGCCGGGAGACGCCCTCAGCACCTATCTTCTTTCGCAGATTCACCACGCATTCGGCGACGACGCAACGCCCGAGCGGCTGGCGGAAAAAGCGGTCGCGCTCGATGGCCACGTGGCGAAATATCACCGCCAGCTTGCTGAGACGCTGGGGCTGCAGGCCCAACATGCCGGACCGATTCAACTGGTTTTTCTGGCTCGTCAGTTCCATAAGGAACTGGATTTGGCGATGTCTCTGGACCCGCGCGACATACAGGCGCAGCGCGATCTTCTCGAGTACTATCTGGTCGCGCCGGGACTAGCCGGAGGCGACATTCAGAAGGCCTCGGCGGCGGCCGAACACATCGCCTCGCTCGACCCGGTCGAAGGGTTCCTCGCCAAAGCGCGCGTCGCGCAGGTGCGCAAACAAACCGCTCAGGCGGAAGGCTTTCTCCGCCAGGCCGCCGGAATCCAGCCGCCGAGTTACCGCGCTCACGTCGAATTAGCACGATTTTATCTCGCCAAAGATCACGTCAATCCATCTGCGGCGGAACTCGCGGCGAAAGACCTTTTGAAGGTGGATCGTACGCGCGTTGAACCTTACGTGTTTCTCGCCGAGGCCTATGCCGAACGCGGCGACTGGAACGCGCTCGATGCGCTGCTCTCGGAATCTGCGCAGCAGTTGCCAGACGACCTCGCGCCTTATTACCGGGCGGCCGACGCGTTGCTGACGCGTGACCCCGCCCGCGCCGAGCGCTATCTCACGACCTATCTCAGTCGGGAACCGGAAGGCAACGAGCCGACTCCGGCCGAAGCGAAGCGAAAACTCGGTTTGGCGCTGCAGTTGCAAGGCAAGCGGACGGTGGCGGACAACCGGCAGTACACGATCCAATGATGAAAAAAGTCACACTGCTGTATATCGACGCCGGCGGCGGCCATCGCGCCGCTGCGACGGCGTTGAGCGAGGTGATTCGGCAGCAGCACCGCCCCTGGGAAGTCGAAATGGTGTCGATCCAGGATGTTCTCGATTCTGTCGATTTCATTCAGCAATCCACCGGAATCCGTTTCCAGGACGTTTACAACATCATGCTGCGCCGCGGCTGGACGGCCGGTTCCGCGCGCATGATTCGCGTGATGCACCGCCTCATTCGCATGACCCACGGACGCCAGGTGACAGCGTTCGGGCGGCACTGGAGGAAGTCGCGGCCGGATATGGTCGTCTCGCTGATCCCGCACTTCAACCGCGCGGTCAAGGAAGCGCTTGACCGCGTCTGGCGCGACGTTCCTTATGTCACCGTGCTGACCGACATCGCCGACTACCCGCCGCATTTCTGGATGGAGCCGCCCGATAGCCACGGAAACCCGCAACACGTGATTTGCGGTTCCGAACGCGCGGAAGCTCAGGCGCGGCAGATCGGTTTACCGTGCGACTGCATATTTCGGACGTCGGGGATGATTCTCCACCCGCGATTTTACGAGCCGATCGATATGGACCGTGGCGTGGAGCGTACCCGAATAGGCCTCCGGCCGGAAATTCCAACCGGTCTTGTTTTGTTCGGCGGCGAGGGATCGGCGGAGATGGTTGAAATCGCGGAAGCGCTGGACCAGGCCGATACGCCCCTGCAGCTGATCATGCTTTGCGGGAAGAACGCGGATGTGGCGGCAAAGCTTCGGAGCCGGCAAACTCAGGAAGGAGAAAAACGCGTTCCGATGTTCGTCGAGGGCTTCACCCGCGATATCCCGCTTTACATGGAACTGGCCGATTTCTTCATTGGCAAACCGGGGCCGGGCAGCATCAGCGAAGCGCTGGCGAAGCGCCTGCCCGTGATCGTCGAGCGAAATTCCTGGACGCTGGCTCACGAAAAATACAACGCGGACTGGGTGGAAGAACAGGGTTTTGGCCTGGTGGTCCGGGATTGGGGCGAAGGGATTTGCGGAGCGGTCGAGAGGCTGCTTGCGCCGGAAAACTATTCGGGCTTTCGGCAACGCGTCGCGAACACCCGCAATCGGGCGGTGTTCGAAATTCCCGCCATGCTGGACGAGATTCTCACCAGGCCGGAGAAGGCGCAGTATATGGCTCTTATCGCCAGCCGGTAGCGCGCCCCGGCCGGCCGGGGAAATCTGCCGCCTCTACTGTTGGCTGAAACTGACTCCGGCCCGCGCCCGGAATGCAATTGGCGTGTCGCCTCGGGTCGCCGGCGTGAAGCGCCATTTACTGACGGCCGTAATCGCTCGGGCATCGAGGCTCGGCTCAAGTTTCTCCAGAACGTGAATGTCGCTGACCCGGCCATCCGTTCCCACCACAATCGACAACATCACCGTCCCCGATATTTTGGCTTTCTGCGCTTCAACGGTATAACCCGGATCAACCTTGTACACCAAATCCGGCGGCGTCACTTTGCCCTGGATCGGCCCCCGTTGCGTGCGACGCGGCTCGGTAGCCCCCCAAACCGGAGTTGGCGAAACCGCGTCGGGCGACGCCGCATTCTGCAGCAATGCGAGCAGCGCGGCTTCCGTGGCTCGCCCGGCATCGAAACTCAGGACCTTCCCGTCCCGACCGATCAGCAGGTTCGCAGGCCACGCCTTCAATCCCAGCGGCTCCACGTCCGCAGTCGTCGACATGAGGGGCGGATGTGGTGATGGTATCCCCGGCTTCGCCGTTTTCTCAATCGCCGCCCGCAGCACGTCCGCTGACTCGTCAACGTCCACGCGCAGAATCCTGACTTCGCCTCCCATGGCCTTTGCAACACTGTCGAGGACCGTATCTGCCTCCGCGCACGGCTTGCACCAGGTCGTCTCAAAATGGAGCAACACGGGTTTGCCACGGAATTTCGATAAGTCGAGCGTCCGACCGTCCATGGTTGTCAGGTGCATTTGCGGTGGAGCCTGGCCGATCAGTCCGCGATGCGTAACCGCCAGGTCCATCAGATGCCAGTCCACTTCAGTTGCATCGGCGGGAACGATGAACGCGAAATCGCCGCTGCCGACCTCGCTGCCGTAGCGGAACCGCGTGACCACGATACTCGCCGGGATCTCTTTGTCCAGGTGCGGCGGGACGACGTCGGTTTGCTGTCGCAGAGCCACACCGGTTTTCGTGTCGATCCACAAAGTCCGTGGCGATGGATCGCTTTCCACGCCTTCCCTGGCCGCCGTCCGGATCTGGATAACCTTGCAGTCGAACTTCTCGCCGTCCACGTCGATTTCTTCGTTGCGAAGCAGCTTGGCCGACACCAGCGTTTGTTCGGATGGCTCCGCCTCCGGCGTGAGATGCGTCAGGCGCAGCAGCAGGTTGGCCGGAATGACGCCATCGATCTTCGCGAATTGATTGGTCGATTCCTGCCAAAGGAGACTGGTGCGGCCGTCGGAGTAGACCGTAGTCTCGCCCGAAAACGGGGTGCTGCCTGAAATCAGAATCTGGTCGGGCTGTCTGGCCGCCAATTTTGCCAGGATGTGGAAGTCGTCGCCGGGTTCTCCGTGGGGCCGGGCAATTGTCGTCTCGACGTCCATCTCGTAGGCCGGCAACTGATGAAGGGCGACCGAGGCCCTGCGGTACAGTTTTTCGGCCTCAGGATCGACCGGCGGGTTCAGCCCGCCCCAGGCAAACCCTGAAATAGTCGAAAATACGGCCACCAGCCGGATCGTAAAATTCATTTACAAAACCATCTGGCTTGATAATACACCCTTCAGGCTGAAACGCAATACAAATATTTACATTTCACCCTGTGATCCGGGTGCACGGATCGGCGGCGAAGTCGCCGAACGCGGCCTCAAATCCTGATGAAAACCCGAACGGTCGGCCTTGGCCCGACGGTCACTTGCCGCGGTGATTCTTAGACAGGAGGTCCGCGCCGTTCCATTTCCTTCATAACGATATCGTTGTTTGCCAGCAGGACGGAGCGCAGTGCCCGTAGTTGGTCGTTGTGGAGCCTCGGTATGAGTGCACCGAGAGCGGCGTCCAGCGAGGCGACGCATTCCGGGAACGAGAGCCGGTCCCGAAGAAATTTCCGATGATCCGGGTGGTTTCCCGTTGGTACTCTTCCATCCGTTTATACTTATATTGGATTTGCCCGGGGAAAATCGGATTTGCCCCCGGGGAAAGGCTCGGCCACCAGCATCGCTGGCCTGCCTGCTACCACACTACCACCAATTCAGATCTTGTCGAAAACCGACACGATCGCCTTCGATTGCCCGATGTCGCGCTCGGTGAACGTCAGCGTCTTGCCGTCGGCCGAAACCTCCCACGTTTCCGCATCGAGCACGGTGTCGTTCAACTCGGTCGTTGCGATGAATTTTCGCGGCCCGGCGGATCTCGCCGATGCCTTCAGGCCGACGGGAATCCGCGGCCCGGCGTAAAGCCAGATCATCCCGTCGAAGGTCAACGTAAGCTTCCGCGCGTCGGTGGGTATTCGGATCTTGAGTCCCGAAATCCCCATTGCTTCGATGTCGACCTCCGGCAGCGCCGCCTTCACTTCCGTGGACTCCCAGGTGCCCTCGAAGCCTTTGTCGCCGGCCGTGCGCATCATTGAAACAACGCTGTTGAAGTACCTGCCGTTTTCCCACGCGCCGGATGAGGTCCGCGTCATCGACTTATTGTCATCGGCAAGGACCCACGTATCCGTCGAGGTAATTATGTCCCTGCTCTTGTTCGTGATCTCCCACGTTGTAGGGCCGCCCACCTTCAATGCGACCGTAGTGCCGAACGGAGTCGGCTGATCGCTGCCATCGGCCTTTACGGTCCAGGAAAAACTCCCGTAAGTGAACGTCCACGCGTTCCGACCCGACGACGCCACCGATACCGTCGTGCCAGTGAGCGTGCTTTTCACGGCGTCGAATCTCCACTTTCCCTCAAAGGGACTCGGAGGGTAGACGACGGCGGCAAATGAGCACGCTATCCCGATGGCAAAAACGACAAGGCACCCGAAAACTGTTGTTTTCATTCGATGTAAATTCGATAGGCGAGGGCATCCGCCCGTCCCCATGGCCAACTTAACACAGTTTTCCAGTCCCACAGGCAGTTCACTGGCACCGACCGCGCTACTCGCCTTTCTTCGGGTGGGATAAGCTACCAGAGTATGAACTTTCCTCGCGCGGCGGCGCTGTCGATCGCATCCGCCCTACTCAGCCTGGCCCAGCCGCTGGTCCCCATGCGTCCTCCCGCCGTGCCTCTGGTCGCCCACGACCCCTATTTCAGCATCTGGTCGATGGCCGATCACCTCAACGACGACGCCACGAAGCACTGGACCGGCAAACCCAACACGCTCACCGCCGCGATCCGCGTCGATGGCCGCTCCTGGCAGGTGATGGGCCGCGAAAACGGAACCGCGCCGCTGCCGCAGACGGGGGTAACCGTGCTTCCGACGCGAACCATCTACACCTTCAAGGGCGCAGGCATTCAACTGGAACTGACCTTTCTGACGCCCGCGCTCCCCGACGATCTCGATGTCCTCTCAAGGCCCGTGACCTACATCGACTGGCAGGTCTCGTCGACGGACGCGACTCAACATCAGGTGGAACTCTATCTGGATGCCAATGCCGACCTCACCGTGAACACTGCCGACCAGCAGGTTTCCTGGGGGCGTTTCATGCTCGATGGCCAGCCAGTCCTGCGCATGGGATCGCGCGAACAGCCCATCCTGGCCAAACGCGGGGACGATCTGCGAATCGACTGGGGCTATCTCTATCTGCTCGCCGACGCAGCCGATGGCGCAACCTCAGCTGCGGTTTCGCACCAGACCGCCCGCGCCGCATTCAACACCAGCGGCAAACTTCCGGATTCCGACGATCTGACCGAACACATCGTGC
>PLEX01000131.1:19064-19237 GCA_003136575.1 Bryobacterales bacterium
CGCAGCAAGGCGTTCGACAACGAACTGATGGCCGATATGCGGGCCGTGGGCGGCGAAAAGTACGCACAGTTAGCCGTTCTCGCCTATCGCCAAATGCTCGCGGCACATAAGCTCGTGGCCGACAGCGCCGATGGCACCGCAATGTTCTTCCCGAAGGAAAACTTCAGCAACGG
>PLEX01000138.1:0-36040 GCA_003136575.1 Bryobacterales bacterium
ACATT
Source organism: Bryobacterales bacterium (assembly GCA_003136575.1). Lineage (GTDB taxonomy): Bacteria > Acidobacteriota > Terriglobia > Bryobacterales > Bryobacteraceae > BOG-234. The sequence goes on from PLEX01000138.1 coordinate 6, forward strand.
GGCCGGTTTAAAACGACTTTCAGGGTCTTCGGCTGCCCGATCTTCGGATCGAATCCAAATGCCTTATTGTCGATCCAAAAAGCGACAGCGTCGCGTTGTTTTATCGCGCGCCGAAGCGTTTCGGTGACATCCCGGTCCGATGTTTCGCTAGCTCCATAGAGGGCTGAATGGATAGTAATCTTCGATGATCGCTGCCGGTTGAAGAACCTCCAAATCCAGAAGCATATGGCGGAAACTGCAATCAGGCCGAGCACGAAGCTTCGAACGGAAATCGAAAAGGAGATTTGGCTCTCGAAAATATCGAACTTCATCGGATGAGCAGGATCGGGCGGGCGCACGCAGGCCAGCACGGCCATGATCACGGCAGGAATGCCAATCACGTACGCAGCTACGACGCCCTGTTTGCCCCAATCTGGTTTAACCGACATCGTGCTTATTTTATGCGAGGCGTGCGATTGGGGACATTTTGGGCGGTTTGTCGGCTTAGGGCGCCGCGAATCGTTGACGGCCGCCTGGCAAGTTCTCGCAGATGACGGCCTTCGCCAAGCCCGTTCCACGCTCGTGAGGCGCCTGACATGATTAAGTGGTGGGACCAGTTACCCCCACCGAGAATCAATGGGTGCGTTTTCGTTCTCCGGGCGCGAGATCGCGGCGCGCCAGAACGTCCATCAGATGTCTGCATGCGGACTTGGCGTATTTGCTATTCGCGATTCGCGAATGTAGAATAGAATAATGGCACTTAAGCCGCAGGATGTCCTCGTCGTGCTAAAAATAGTGGCCAATGGCTCGCGGCGCGCTCCATATGCGGAGCTTGCTGGAGAGTTGGGGATGAGCGCGTCGGAAGCTCATGCCAGCGTCCAGCGTGCAGTACAAAGCCATCTTCTTCACGGATCGGAAATGCAACATCGCCCGAATCTGGCGGCGCTGGAGGAGTTTCTGGTCCATGGGTTGCGCTACGCCTTTCCTGCCGAACATGGCGAGTTCACTCGTGGTATGGCGACCTCGTATGCCGCCGAACCGCTGCGCACGTTGATCCCGCCCGGTAATGACCCGATTCCAGTCTGGCCGTCCATCGACGGCAAGGAACGGGGTGTGGCATTTTCACCGCTCTATAGGACGGCACCGCTCGCGGCATTGCGCGATCCAGCCTTTTATGAGTATCTTGTTCTCGCTGACGCATTGCGGGACGGACGCGCTCGCGAACGCAAGATCGCGGAGCGTGAGTTACACAAGCGATTGGGAAACGCCAATGCTTGACTCGAACCGGGAGCAACTGATCCGGGCCGCGCAGCTCTTACGTCCTTTGCTCGATGAAGTGGTGTTTGTCGGCGGCTCTGTTACAGGATTGCTGATTACGGATTCCGGAGCCGGCGATCCTCGTGCCACCCGCGATGTCGACGCAATCGCCGCGATAACCTCCTATCCGGCATATGTCGCTTTTGGGGAGCGCTTACGCGCATTGGGGTTCGCAGAAGATACCAGTGATGGAGCACCCCTCTGTCGCTGGGTGAACCGCACGACCGTGCTCGACGTAATGCCGCTCGATGAAGAGATACTCGGATTTTCCAATCGCTGGTATGCGGCCGCGATGGCGGCGGCCGTTCGCCATCAACTTACCGATGACCTCGTGGTGCGCATGGTTACCGCTCCATATTTTATTGCTGCGAAGCTGGAGGCGTTTAAGGAACGGGGCAAGCGTGACTTCTTCAGCCACGATCTCGAAGACCTTATTAACGTGGTTGACGGGCGCGAGACGCTGGCGACTGAAGTTCAAACAGAGAACGCAGCATTACGCGAGTACCTTCGGACCGAAGTCAGCGGGCTACTTGCAACCCCGCAATTTCTTGACGCGTTACCTGGGCACCTTCGGCCCGATCCAACAAGCCAGGCGCGAGTTCGCGTGGTACTCCAACGCTTGCAGGAGTTCACGAGAATATAGGGCGGGCAGTTCACATCAACAATGCAGCCGTCCTTTTGGACCTTATCTTGGACCTTACACCCCCGACCGCGTGAGACCGCGAGGGAACGGTCCCTCCCGCGAAATCAGCACGTTGGAACGCAACAGACGCCCCCGGCCGCTCCAAATCCCCTTCAGGTTCTAGTTCTCGCAAGGGAGTGGAGGTTCAAGTCCTCTCATCCGCACCAGATTTTCAAGGAGTTAGCCGACCTTGGCTAGCTCGACTGAGCGTCACCGATCCCGCATTGTAACGATCGCCGCAGAAAACCTGCCCTAAAATCCGCTTCCGCCGGGAGCAGCCCCATACTGAACAAGGTACTTACCGATTGGGGAACTGTTTGAAGCACCCGCTAAGACACACGCACCAGACGAAAAAACCAGCAATACACAGCGGGATCCGGCACGTCGGTTTGCCGCGCTCTCCAGAGTCAGGGAGTAATCAGTTTCGGCCCTGAACATCCTGCCGCCCATCCCAAGGCGTGAGTGCGTCACCCGAGGCGACCCAGTGGCGCTGTTCTCTTCAAACGGCATTTTGTCCGGCGAATCGCACCGACGATCTGCCGATTTTGGAGAGGCCAAAACTTTCAAACTTCAACCGCTACGAGTGCCCGAGTTCTTATCACGCCGCCAAGCTTGCGAGCGGCAACCCGGTCGGACGACCCGCGCCGTCTCGATTCCCCGACGCTATCCGTTTTCCGTTCATCGCTCGGAATGAACTCCAGCGGCAGATGATCCGCGCGTTCTCGCGTTGGGGGTACACGGACGATTCCGCTCATCTCGCGGGGGTTCGATGAGTAGCCCAACAAACCGTTTGGCGTAACCTTCAGCGCGTTGGCCAGGCGGACCAGAGTCCGAACGTGGAGATTTTCCTGTTGCCCCGACTCCACCGCATTCAGGGTTTTCCGGGATACTCCGGACCTTTTTGCCAACTCCGTTTGCGACATTCCACGGAGATTGCGGCGCCAAAGAATCTCGCGCGATATCGTCTGCGAGATTCCGCAGCGCCCTGTAACCTCGGGGTTACAGGGCTGGGGAACCGGCCGTTTTCGTGGGATCATTATTTCGCGATCGAAATTCGAAGATCTCTCCGGTGAGGTTGGCGCACGCATACGGCCAAGCGCAAGACGCAGAAAACAAACGGGGAACCTGAAATTGGCCCCCAAAAAATCGACGGCCAGCCGTCAACTCGACCATTGGCGGTCGCGACCAGATGGCGAAAAGAACCGAAGTCGGGAAAGGAAATGAGTTCAATATTTCCAGCGATGAAGAACCAAAGCCGCTCGGGACCGACCTCGCAATCCCGGCCTGACCGCGCCACGAAAGACATAGAATTCACGCCGGGATGTGCCGTTAACGAATCTCTGCCACCCGCGCAGCATTTGCCCGAAGCGCCGACCTATGGCTGCGGGTCGCGGATTACGGCCGGAACCGCCGCAAATACTCAATTTACAGGACTTAAACGATGCCTTTTCAGCCATTTAAAAGCTACGTTAGCCGATTCTTTCTTCCTTTCATTTTGATGCCGCTTTGCGGCACGGGCCTCTGCGCGCAAACCACTAATATTTCAATCGGGGCGGCAGTATTGCAGCCTTCCGTAAAACGCTTCGGCATCAATCTGGGATCTTTAACCAACTACGATTCCGGCCAAATTACCAATAACCTGGTCATGCAAAATCCCGGATTTGAGGGGCAGATCTGGAATTCGACCATCCGTTGCGCATCGGGCACGTCATCGACTTGCACGGATGACGACCAGTATTCGTCGTGGCCCGCGGGCTTCTGGAATGGCGCGACGTACCAGGTGTTTTACGGGACCGCCTCCGGACGATCCGGCACGATCGCGTCCTGGAGTGCGTCGGGCAATGGACAGGGGGGAACCCTGAATTTTGCCGATTCCGGAGTGGCTCCGGCAGTCGGGGACTACGTCATAGTGCGCAAGGCGGTTCCCGGTGGGTCTAGCCAGGGTTGGTGGCCATCCACCTGGGGAGCGGGAACAATCACCGACAACTTTACCGACCTGCCACCAGGAACGCTCGGCAAGCAAACGGCAGTCCTGACCGCTCCCACGGTCTCTGACGCCGCGTCTCTCGCGGGCTACTTCGATTCCCTGAGTGGACACACTTTCATCCAGCTAAACGGCACATATCAGATTCAGTTCAAGGCGAAGGCGACAGGAGGTTCCAATCAGGTTAACGTGTCTGTTACACGGTTCGGCGTGGCAACATATTTTTATCAAACCGTTAGTCTGACCAACAGCTGGAATACCTACAATCTGACGTTTGCCGCGGCGGAGAACGGGTCGGACGTCGGCACGGTCGGAGTGACCTTCGGAACCGCGGGGGCGGATTCCCTCGAACTGGACGACGTCAGCCTGACGAAAACCAGCGGCAATCCCGCGAACACGACTGAGTTCCGCGATGAGGTTCTAACCGCGCTTCAGATGTTGCAACCTGGCGTCCTGCGGTACTGGGCGAACGGCGGGCAGCTGGGCGACACGCTTGATAACCTGATCGCCAGCCAGTTCGGACGGCAGCGCCCCGGATATTCGGCCTGGTCAACCGAATCGGACCAAATCTCTTTCGGGCTGCATGATTTTCTCGTCCTGTGCAATCTGGTGGGAGCTGAGCCGTGGTTTGTCGTTCCCTCCACCTTCAGCACGACAGACGCCTCCAATCTTATCGAGTATCTGGCCGGGAGCAGCGCCACGCCGTACGGAGCCAAACGCGCAGCCCTGGGCCAGACCGCGCCTTGGGCGCAGGTATTCAAGAAGATCCATCTGGAATTTGGCAACGAAGCCTGGAACGGAACGTTCAAAGGCGGCAGCATCGAGTACTCGGCGCCGTACGGCGCGCAAGCTCAAACGATATTCGCCGCTATGCGGAGCAATGCCGCTTATGTTCCGGCCGATTTCGACCTGGTACTGGGTGGCCAGGCGGCCGCTCCCGGCCGCAACCTGGATATTCAGAACAGATGCAACAACAACGACTCCTTCGCCCTGGCGCCTTATACCATGAACACGGTGAGCAGCTACACCGATAATGAATCCCTCTACGGCTCCACATTCGCCGAACCGGAACAGTACATGTCAGCCAGCGGGACCGCCGAGGGCTTAACCCCTGGCGAAGTGTATCAGAACTACCAGGCGATTCAGTCTTCCACGCACCCGGTGCCTCTGAGCTTCTATGAAACCAATCTGAGCACCACGGGCGGAAGTATTACCCAACAGGCCCTGAACACTTACGCCAGTTCGCTCGGAGCCGGACTCATGGTAGTGGATACCATGCTGCAGAGTCTGAGGACGTTTGGCGTAGTGAACCAGGAGCTCTTTGCCCTTCCACAGTATGAATTTCAGCGGCCCGACGGCTCCACGGTGTATCTGTGGGGAGCGGTGGTGGATATGGGCGTGACCAACCGGAAGCGGCCCCAATACCTGGCACTGCAGTTGGCCAACAACGCGATAAGCAATGGCGCCGCCATGCTGCAGACTGTGCATTCGGGAGCGGATCCGACCTGGAATCAGCCCCTCGTGAACACGGTCCAGCTCAATGGCGCGCATTATCTGCAATCGTTCGCTTTCGCCCAGGGCAATAATCTCTCGACCGTCGTTTTCAATCTGCACCGCACCGCTACTCTGCCGGTGACATTCAGCGGGGCTAACGCCCCGTCGGGAATCGTGCAAATGCAACAGTTGACGTCGGCTAATCCGACCGACAACAACGAGAACGCCAATGTGGTCGCCATCGCGCCCTCAACTCTTACGGGCTTCAATCCCGCTGCAGGGCTTTCCCTGCCCCCCTATTCGATGACTGTGCTGACGTGGACAGCAGGGACATACAGCCCGGCGCCTGTGATCTCGGCGGTAACCGTAAGCGCACTGACAAGCACGTCGGCCACGGTCACGTGGACTACCGATCAGGCATCCACTTCGCAGGTCCGGTACGGAACGAGCAAGTCTTACGGATCGTCTTCCATGCTGAACTCCGCGCCGGTGATCAGCCATTCAGTCACACTGACGGGGCTGACTCCGAGTAGCGCCTACGATTACGAGGCCGTTTCCGCGAACTCCGCCGGAGCCTCGTCCACGTCGGCCAACTTCTCCTTTTCCACGCCCGCCACGCCGTCGACTCCGTTGCCGCGGCTTTCGGCTGTTGCGTTCTGGGGTATAACCGGCTCCGCTGTTACCATTTCGTGGTCCACCAACGTGCCTTCGACGACCTATGTCGAGTACGGCGTGTCTCAGGCGCTGGGCCAGCTAAGTCCGGTCCAACTGGCGCTTTCCTCAAACCACGGAATCACTCTGACCGGTCTGGCCGCCGGAACCACTTACTACTTCGTTGCACAGTCTGCCGGAGCATCCGGTAGCGTTGGTTCCTCGACAATGTACTCCTTTACCACATTGCACACCGCACCCCCGACAATTTCCGGCATTGTGGTGACGCCCGGCGTCAACAATGCGGCGACGATCGGCTGGACGGCGTCGACACCAGTCATAGGCCAGGTTGTTTACGGCACGACGACGAGTTACGGAAAGTGGTCCGCCGCCACGCCCGCACTAACACAGAGCCCCGAATGCTCTCTCACGTCTTTGCCCGCCGGCTTAATCCATTTTCAGATCCTCAGCACGGATGCCTATGGGAATCGGTCGGCTTCACCGGACTACACTTTCACGGAGCCATAACACCGGTCGGTCAGAATAGCCTCCGTCGAATCAGCTGAATCCCGACGTGTGCTAAGATTCAGGCTCAAGCGTTAAGCCCGGTACGACCGGGAATCGCCTGGACTGAGGGGCGACAGGAAGGCATGAGCGGCCCGAACCAGAGATATTCGCTGGTGTTACCACCGACCGGGTTCGCGCGCGAGCCGGGGCGCCGTCCGATTACCGCACGAGCTCTGTCGCTTGCCGCGGGATCCTTTGCTCCGCAATCGGTCGGTGTGGAGACGTCGGCATTCGGCCGTTGTTCCCACGAGGTCGCCGGTATCCTATGCGAACTGTGATCGTACAGTACGCCGGCGACTATCGGGAGGCGGTCCGGCGCATAAATGCCGCAGGGGAGGAGACCTACTATGCGCAGCGGCATTCCGTGGACGCTGTGGCGGCGCTTGCAACCGGTAACGATTCGGTCATCGTTATTTGTTGTCTGACGGACGCTCCCTACGATGAGTGCCTGGAGAATGGTGTCCGGGCGATCGGCGCCGGATTCAGCGCTCCCTTCGACGGGCGGAGGCTTATTCCTCTGGTGGCGCCGCAGAACCCGGACCGGCTAATCGTCAGAACGCCGGCGAAACATCTGCTCCGATGGGCGGCGTCGCAGTCCTTCCGGACACTTGCGGTCTTCGCGGATTCTTTCACGTTCGGTGGCCTTCGTGGCCGCATTCGCGCCTACCAGTGGAAGACGCTCCTGAATGAAAAGCGAATTGAGTTCGTGCTCAATCATGGCCTGAACTCCTGCCTTTCGCTGAGAAAGATCGGTGTCGACCCCGACAAGGTGATCCCCTGGGACTGGCCCGCAATGGTCACGCCGGATGCACATGCGAAGCTCCAGCCCAAAACTGAGTGTTTTGAAATTCTGTTTGTAGGGCTCGTGACGGAAGCTAAAGGCATTGGCGATGCGATCCGGGCAATAGCGGAGTTGAAGCGCAGGGGCATGAACGTGCGGCTCCGGGTCGTAGGTGGTGGTGAAGTGGAGACCTTCGCCGCACTGGCAAAGACTTTGCACGTGGACGACAGAGTCGGGTTTTCCGGACTGCTCGGGCATGACGCTGTCCTCGCGCACATGCGCGACGCCGCGGTTGTCGTAGTGCCAAGCCACCACGATTACGCCGAGGGATTTCCCATGACTATTTATGAAACCCTATGCTCCAGGACCCCTCTGGTCGCTTCCGACCATCCAATGTTCCGTGGCAATCTGACGCACGACGTCGATTCCTGGATCTTTCCCGCCGGAGACGCGAACGCCCTTGCGGAGGGCCTTTGCGGGTTATTGTCGAATGAAGACCGCTATCGGCGCTTGTCGGCGGCCTCGGTAGACACATGGGTCCGACTGCAACTTCCCGTTAAGTGGGCCGAGGCGATGGAAAGATGGGTTTCAGATTCCGCCGACGATCGGAACTGGTTCCGCGAGCGCAGGCTGTCCTCCGGAATATATCCGCTGCAGCGATACGAAACGTAGGCGTGGGCCGCGCTTCCGGTCAGGCAGCCGGGGCGCATCGTAACCGGTGCCGCCACGCCGTGCCATCCGGCTATTGAGACAGGGGCGGCGTTTACGCCGGTCGGAGACTGCCGTTTGGGCTGATCGGCAAAACTTCAGCGGATGATTCTTTGGATGAAAGCGAGTACGATCCCTGTTGGAATCAAGCCCACCTGAACCCCCGCCAGCACATAACGCAGCCCCGCATTCCGGCTAAGCGAACGTCTCAGCTTCAGCGCCGGATTCTCAACGCATAATTGCATTGCCCACGACGCCAACACTGCGAACGCTGTCGTCACAACGATAACCACGTACGTTCCCTGCAGGTGCCTCGGCAGCTTCGCGGCAATTCTCACAGCCGCCGAGAGGCCAAAAGAGTGCAACAGGTAGATTCCGTAACTGAGTTTTCCCATCCAGCGAAACGGATCCAGAACCGCCGGGAGTTTGAAGTCGAGAACGGCAAGCGACCAGACGGCGGCGGTGCACAGCAGCGCACTGATTGGCCCGAAGGCGCTGAACCAGCCCAATTCTCCGTTGACGACGACCAGGCCGATGCATCCTACTGCCACTATCGGGAAACCGTTTCGGAGCCGGGGCCTGGCAAGTGCGAGAAGCACACCGAAAAACAAGTTCAACGGGAAAACGAACCACAGGCCGGCTCCATTCGGCAATACCGAAAATCGCGGTAACAACAACACCGCAACAATGACAACCATGGCAATCGCAATCCTGCTTCGCTTCTTCAGGAGAAACACAAGTGGCAGCAACAAGTAAAACAATTCTTCAACGCAGAGCGACCAGACCACCATCAATGGCAGACGGTCGAAATCCGGGCTGAGCTGAAATGTGAACGTGAGATAGTACTGAATATTACGCCAGAACAGTACTCCGTTTGCGGCATCGTGAATGAACGGGGGAAAAGACAGTACCGCGAATATCGCCAGCGTCGCGAAATAGACGGGATAGATTCGTAGAAACCGTCGAGCGTAGAAACGCGATGGATTGTTATCCTCGTCAAGCACTCGTCCGATCAGAAAGCCGGAGATGCTGAAGAACAGAGCCACACCCGCATGCCCGAGCCCGGCGGGAGCATTCGGGGTACAGTGCAGAACGATCACCAGAAAGCACGCCAGAAACCTCAGCACATCGATCCAGGGCAGATACGAAGGCAGTCGTTGCCCGGAAGACACGGATGTCTGCGCCTTGACGGAAGAAGCACGCTTTAATATTGATTGCACATGGCCTCTTCGAGCGATCAAGTGGTGCGTTCTCGGGCAGAACGCCTTGTTCCGACAGTGCTGCCGTTCTCTTAAGTACAACAACACCAGCAAGTCGGCTTCCGAGACCTACCTTCGAACCATGAAGATTTCCCCGAAAACAGAACGTTGGCAGTTATGGTTCGCCATCGGATGTCTTCGTAAGGCGTCGGCGGGTGTGAATCGGATGGGTTGAATGCGCGGCAGCACCCTCAACGGCTCTCACGCACCCGCGATCAGCCGTCACGCCCGGCTGCGCGACATCAGGCCGCCAGCGACCATATATGGTCATCTATGACCATATATGGTCAGTGGGCGGTCGGCGTTTGGGACTTAACCTCTGACCTCAACCAGCAGTTAAGTGGTTGATAATACAATGCGTTACCTATTTATATCCTTCGGAGGAAGCCCACGGAGCTACGCGTGCCGAAAAGGCACACCGGATGGGCGTCTACAGGCAAGAAATTTGCGAAGTCCTCCGTAGGTTCATGGCCCATGAGCTAAGCTACGCGGAGTGTGTCTCGATGCTGAACGCCGCACTGGACGGCGTTATTCGTGATCTGGAAGCGGAGGATCTTCCCGCTCTCCGGAGCTTACTGACGTCTACCGACGAACAGTTGAAGCTCGAGGTCGAACGTCGCAGGCACGGTATGGGCCGCTCCGCTGGCATTGAAAGAGTCGCATGCTTGCTGATGTAGCCGTTCCGAGGGCTAGCCGAAAACGGCGGGATTCAACCGTGACGGTCGCGTCAGCCCATGTCGCCTGAATGACGGCGCGGCATCGTTGTCGGCTGCTGAAGGCTCGCGACGCGCGGCAGATCGTACCATCCAGCCGATTAAAGCTGGCGGCGCCAGCACTTTCAAACCCGAGTTCACTATCCGGCCTCCGCAGGCGATGAGTCCGCCATCTTCAATCGACTACCGGCGACGCCAGTGCCTTCATTCCGGGAACGGACAGACAGACCCACCGCCGGCGGGTACCTATCCTTGATAGGTCACACGTCAGTTTGCGTTCAACGACCCGGTCTGTCCCGCCAAAAAACAAGTCTGCCCGAACAGTTGTTGAATGTCGAAAGCACTGTGCTCAATTTGGCCAGTCCCGTGCTCAAGGTCTTGCAAACTACCAGGATGGGTGTTCTTGCCGGACGTGCGTGCTCGTCGGTAATTCCTGTCGTTCGTCGGGCTTGTTTGCAGTAGCGGAGCAAACAAGCCCGACTGGTTTCCGTGATATTAGTGGCCACCGGCGGTCACGCCGATTTCTCAAAGGACATGTTCCCGATGGCGGAGTCTTCGACAGGCGAGGAGAGGCAATCGCGCAGCGACCGAGCGGCCAACCGAACTCGTTCGCGCGTGGCGACCGTAACCATCCCAATGTTCAGCGCGCTTATCCGAAGCCTGTGGTTCCTGCTGGCAGCCTTCACTTTGGCTCTTGAGCTCATTCCACTCTCGAGGTCCTTCGAGGAGCGATTTTCGTCGTTCATCTTCTATTCTTATGTGGTCGCAAAACTGGTTGGGTTCTTTATCTTCGGTTTCCTGACTCCAATCGCATGGTGGAGCTACAAGACTTTTGGCGTTGGCGCTCTGTTCGTCCTCTTCACGACCGCGATCGTGGAACTCGCGCAGTCTTTCCTCACAGGCCATCGGTTCAGCATTATTGAGCTGACTGTCAAGTGCGTCCTTGTGTTTGGCGGGTTCGTAGCCGGGCTTGATGTTCGCAAGTATCAGGAACTGAGGGCCGGTCCCCTGTACGTTCGTTTTTCATCGTGCCATTGGTGACGTGTGGATGGATCAGTTCGAAAACGCCTTTCGCCAACTATCGGACGCGATACCCACTCCGTGACTGCCGTTGGCCGCCTGACCGCATGTCGTCACGCACATTTGGTGTCAACGGAACCCTGCGCCGATCACAAGGCTCTTCGTTGTCAGTCGGTTGGATGGTCCGATGCTTTGTTTGCCGGAATCGGTGCCCGCGTGCTCCAATAAATCGCGAGGTCGGTTCAAATGCGCGTATTTGCATGCATGGTATTGGCTGGCGTCGCCGGGTCGGGTGTGATGACCGCCAGCCCCGGCTCGGACGCCCAGGTTAACACGCGGATGACCGAGGCGTCCCCGAACGCATCGGCCACATGGGCGTTTCCGGTTTTCAGCACGGGCCAGAATACCACCGGGGGGCAGGATAACTCGTACCAGATTGTCGCGGACAGCACCGGCGAAAGCAAAGCACCGGCTGAAGCATCCGTTGTGATGTCGCCCGGTTCTCAATGGACGACATTTCCGGGCGCGGCCTGGGTTGCACCATCGGCGAACCAGTCCAACTCCACGAGGGACAACTGTTGTCAAGGCACCTCAAGCCATTATCGAACCACGTTCTCTCTCGCCGGCTACTACCCGTCCACAGCCCGGCTGACATTATCCCTGACCGCCGACGATTACGTGGACGTAATGCTGAATGGACAAGCCGCCTTCACCCACTCCGACGTGGCCATGTGGGGTCAATCTTTCAGTGTCGTGATCACGTCCTTTTTTGTTGCCGGCACCAACACACTTGATTTTCTGGTCAGCAACGACAGTGGCGGGCCGACGGGGCTGATTGTCTCCGCTGCGGGCGTGGCGCAGGGCTTCACTTACATTGTTCCCGGCGGAGTTGTTCCCATTTACGGCACGCAGAGCACGATTCAGGCAGGGGAATGGATATCCATTTACGGGAGCAATCTCGCCAGCGGGACCCAAGGCTGGTCCGGCAACTTTCCCGTCTCATTGGACGGTACCAGCGTCGAGATCGATGGCAAGGCCGCATATCTCTGGTCCGTCAGTCCAGGACAGATCAATTTACAGGCACCGGACGATACTGCGACGGGTGCCGTGCCTGTAGTCGTGACGACCACTCTCGGCAGTGCAACCTCGACCGTGACGCTGGGGCAGTTCGCGCCCTCGTTCAGCATGCTCGACACAAAGCATGTATCCGGCATCATACTCAGGCAGAACGGATTGGGATCTGAAGGCGGAGGGACCTACGACATCCTCGGCCCGACGGGTGTTTCGCTTGGTTATCCCACGGTAGCCGCCACCGCAGGCGACAGCGTCGTTCTCTTCGGCGTTGGTTTCGGCCCGACAAATCCGGCCGTTCCCGCAGGGCAGGCTTTTTCCGGCACAGCCCAAACAACGAGCGCCGTGCAACTGGCGATCGGCGGGACAACCGTGCTTCCGTCTTTTTCCGGGTTGAGTTCGGCCGGCCTCTATCAGTTGAATGTGACGATTCCTGCGGGACTTGGGACTGGCGACCAATCGCTTGGCGCGACGGTTGGTGGCTATAAAACACCTACAGGCGTGTTCATTTCCCTGCAGTAGTCCAGGAAAATCGGCACGAAGCAAGCTACACGCGATCCGATGCCCGGCACGTTGAGGAGGCGCCTCTTAAGGAGCGGGTAGGTTCCGAGACCGCGACGTCGTCTCTATGAAACTCTGCCGCCTGGCCGGAGGTGCCTGACGTCTTGCACAACGCGGTAGCGCTCGCTCGATTGCCCTGGCACAGAGGAACCCCAAAGAGCGCCAGTGCCGTGAGTGGCGCGACGACGCACTTCCTGTAACTGCATGTAACTGCACAGCAGTCGCTGGTTGTTAGGCCAGTTGGCATCATTGCCAACGTGACCAAATGCGGTCAATTCACACCGATAGCCGGCCAGTCTTAGTGCTCTTAGTGTTGGGCATACTACCGAAAAGGAGTGGGTCTCAGATTGCATATGCATAGAGTGAGACGGGGTCTGCCATAGATCGGACTGAGCGAAGTGAAATGGTATCGGATGCATCTGACGGAACAAGGTATCGCTGTCTTTACGGTGGAAGTCGCCAGTCTTGTGTCTTCCAATATCCCTGCGCTGCGGCAGAACGCGATTCTAGCCGATCTGGCGACGAGCCGGAGGGTCGTTATCGATCTGGGCGCGCTTCGCTATTTCGACGTGAGGGGCTTTACGGAAATTCTTCGTTGGGTGGCTCAGGCCGAGGACGCGGGTGACGTGCGGGTGTGCTCGGATTCTCCCGAGGTGCATGCGCTGTTGGAGTTGTTGCGGGGGCCATTGCTTCTGACCTGCTACGAAAGCCGTCAGAAAGCGCTGTCTTCCATGGTCAGGGACGAATGAAGTCATGCCGGAGCCAGGGCATAAAACAAAGCGTCCGAAGGAGGGCGGGGCAGCAATTGAATATTTCAATGTGTTCAGGCAAATGGAGATGCAATGACAAACGCCACCGCAGTCGAACTCAACACTTATCTTCCAACCGTCACGATAAGGGAAATCATCCGCCGATACGAGCGTGACAACGGCGTCGTGTCAGGGCTGGTTCGCCGCATGCAATGGAGATGGCAAGTAGTCCGTGGCGAGTTGTGCAGGATTCTGAAGCGGCAGTTCGATCTTCTGGCTTCGCTTTTCCTGATGTTGTTGTTCAGTCCGATTATCTTAGTCGCCGCCGCGGCAATCAAGATGACGGACGGCGGAGCGATCTTCCATCGTCATCTGCGGGTCGGGGAAAGCGGCCGTACGTTCTGGTTCCCGAAGTTCCGTTCCATGGTGCCGAACGCCGAAGCTATGCTGGGCAGCGTAATGACCGACAACCATCACGGCGACAGCATCACGTTTAAGATAAAACGCGACCCGCGAGTCACCTCCGTCGGTCGTTTCCTGCGTCGGTTCAGCCTCGACGAATTGCCGCAATTATGGTGCGTGTTTCGTGGCGACATGTCCCTGGTAGGTCCGCGTCCCGCGCTTCCGCACGAGGTGGCGAACTACAGACAGTGCGAACGCCGCCGGCTCGAAGCCGCACCCGGTTTGACCTGCATCTGGCAGGTCACCGGCCGGGCGGACGTTCCTTTCGACCTTCAGGTGGCTATGGACGTGGACTACATCGAAAGGCAGAGTCTGATGCTGGACCTCAAGCTATTGATTCTTACGATCCCGGCCGTACTGACTGGCCGGGGAGCATACTAGCTCTTCGCTAAGCGGGGAAAGGAGAAACAATGAGAAGCGGTCTTGGTCTGTCCGGCGTTCCTTTCGACGACGTGTTGATGCCGGAAGTGCTGCAGCGGATCGGGGAATTTATCGAGGAGGGAGGCACTCACCAGTTAGCCACCGCTAACATCGATTACCTTGCGAAGGCCGCTGGGGATACAGAGTACCGGCGGATTCTCTGCATGTGTGATCTGGTAATGGCCGATGGCATGCCGATCGTCTGGGCGTCGCGTCTGTTCGGCGTCCCGCTGCGAGAGAGAGTCGCAGGGGCCGACCTGGTACCCCAATTGGCTCGCATGGCCGGACTCAGGGGTTACAGCATCTTTCTTCTGGGCGCGACACCCGAGGTGCTGGAGGCTGCGGCGCGCCATATGGAAAAGTTGAGTCCCGGAGTCCGTATCGTCGGCAAGGTATCCCCACCGATTTGTGCGCTGGACGCATTCGAAAACGAGCCGATTCTCGACGAAATCGCCCGTGCCAGGCCCGACATTCTGCTCGTCGCGTTCGGGAGCCCGAAGCAGGAAAAGTGGATCAGCAGGAACCGTCAACGGCTGAGCGTGCCGGTGTGCATTGGTATCGGGGCTTCTCTTGACTTTCTTGCCGGAACCGTTCGCCGGGCTCCGGCCTGGATGCAGCATTCGAGTCTGGAGTGGCTGTACCGAGTGTGGACTGAGCCGCAGCGCCTGGCGCCGCGCTACTTCGGGGACGCGGTCTGGATGACTCGCTACCTGACCGTACAAGTGGCCGTCCATTTTCGAGGGCGCCGCCGCGAGCATCTGAGAGTGTCGCTCGACTCGATCGGCTCCGTCGCGATTGTGAGTGTGTCCGGCGCGATGGCAGGTTCGGGATTAACCGCACTGGAGAATGTCTTGTCAACCGGGCTGGACTGCGGTGGATCTGTAGTCCTCGATCTGACCGAGACTACGCACATGGGCGCGGACGGACTGTGGACGATGGTCGGGCTATTGCGGCGTGCCGTCAACCGCGGGTGCGAAGTGTGCCTGTGCGGCCTCTCTCCCAGTCTCCGCCGGACACTGAAGGCGGCGAATTTCGAGGGTCTCTTCCGTTCAGCGATTTCGTCACTTGAGGCTGTGCGGTTGATTTCGCCCGGTCGCCTGCAGATCAGTCTGGATCTCGGCGATGGTTGGGCGCTCTGTCGTATCCGCGGCGATTTGCCCGTCGGCGGGCGGGCAACACTGGAGGATATCTGCCATGGCCTTCGCCGCGCCCACGCAAATGTCGTATTCGACACAAGCGGCGCGGCCGGGTTCGACCCCGCCATTCTCGCGTGGCCGGCAGCATTGATTCGGCCGGTGAAGTATGTCGATGGGCGCGCACCGCGCGTTCAGGGAGCGGCCTGAGGTCCCCATGCGAGCTCTTGTTGTGGCCACTGACCCGCCGACCGTGGTAGCCGCCGTCGGAATCTCGCTGCCAGTGCTCGACCGCTCCCTTGTCCAGCACCTGGTCGAATACGTTCTCGACCAGGGAGTTCAACAGATCGATTTTGCCCTGCCTCCGGGTTTCGAAAGCGCAACAAGGTTGCTGGGCACGGGTCTTCGCTGGGGAGGGCATTTTAACCACTATTCCGTTCCCGATGGATCATGGCCGATTGATGTGCTCCGGCCCGTTCTGAGCGCGTCCGGCGAAGAGAAAATACTGATCGCGTATGCCGACAACTTCTTTTTGGCTCCGATTCGCGTGGCGGCGGCGGCATCCCATAACACGATGTTCTACTGGCGCGAAAGCGGGCGGCTGGTCTGGACGGGATGGGGAGTGGTGCGAGCGGCGATGTTGACGTTCATTCCACCCGGGATCGGCGGGCAACACCTCGCCGGCCGGATTTGTGCACTGCGGGAGGACACCCGGATTGTCGAAGTCAGCCAGCCCCTCAGTGTGGGTTGCTACGCGGACGTGATCGAATCCAATCGCCGGGCACTGTCCGGTGAGTACCCCGACATGCTTCGGCGGGGTAAAGAAGTCCGGCCCGGACTCTGGGTGGGCCGCAACGTCAGAATACATCCCACCGCAAGGCTGGTTCCCCCCGCGTTTGTCGGCGACAACAGCCGGCTCGGGGCCGGGGTCCAGGTCGGTCCTTCAGCTGTGATTGGCCGCGATTGTGTGATTGGCCGGAATACTCTCGTATCAAATTCCGTCATCGGCGACGGTAGTTACGTCGGCGAGGAACTTGACCTGAAGAGCGTGTTTGTGGACAGGTCGAAACTGATCAATACCCGTTTGAACGCGGCAATCGATGGAGTCGACGAGCGGCTGCTGGGCAGCGTGTCCGGCAGTTCGGGTGGGTACCTCCGGATGGCCTGCGAGGCTTTACTGGCAACACTGGTCCTGCTGTCCGCCCTTCCTCTTTTGGCCTTCCTCGCGGTGTTGTCGAGGCTGGCCTGCGGTCCCGCCCTGCATAAGAAGGCGGTCGTGAGAACACCGGCGGTGGCCGAACCGTTTCGCTGGAGCACTTTCGACATCTGGTATTTCGGAAATGAAAGCAGGTTCGGCCGATTTGGGAGCCTTTTCCTTTTCGCGCTTCCGGCACTGATCCATGTCGCTTTTGGCCGGCTGGCGCTCGTTGGCCCGCGGCCGCTGAGTATGGAAGAGATAAAAGAGCTTCCGGACGGCAAGCGTTTAAGGCATCTTCAGTTGCGCTCCGGCCTGCTTCAGGCAGGCATCCCGTGGGGGGGGGCACGACGACAGCCCCGCCACGCCGCAGAGACGAGCCAGCGCGCCCGGCAACCATCCAGACGACCGTTCGTTGGCGTTTTCCGCCGGATGTCCGGCAAATGAAACGGGAGGAACTTCGCATGCCGATTTCGTTTGATCCCGATTTTGTCTCAGGGCGCCGGTCTGCGCAGCACAGGAGGATGGCCTGATTTTGCCCACGGTATTGCGGCAAGAAGATAATACGGCAAGCGCGGAGTCCGGTTGGATTCCACGTGACCGCGCGGGCGTATTCGCTTCGGGCTACAGGCGGGCCGTGAACGCAGGATGGAAACGCTCGCTGCTTTACGTGGCGATCCTCGCATCGATCTTATGGACGATCAATGCCGGTGTCCACAGCGCGGCGTTCGTCGATATCGTCAAACGCGTCGTCACGCCGATGACGCTCGAACCGATCGCGGTCTTGCCGGCGATTGCGTCGATAGCCGTTATTCGCTTGTCGTCGGTCGGGAGCGCAATTTATTGGGTCTATCTGCCCGTGTTGCTATTGCTGCCGGAGAACTATACCTGGGGGTGGCCGCCGCTCAGCTTCCATCAATATGCCATCGTGCCGATTGGGCTTGTGCTCTGCTGGCGAATCATAAGCGGCAAATGGAAGGGCTCGCTGTCGGACATCGCGGTCTTCGCCTTTATCGGCTGGATGGTCGTGGCCGATTTTCACAGTGCCGGGTCCGTCGATCTCGTCAAACGCATCGTCACACCGCTGACCCTTGCGGTGTTTCCCTACATGGCGGGTAAGCTCCTGATTGAACAGACGGGCCTTCGCATCGCCTTCGCCAGGCGGTTTGTCTTTCTGCTGTTCGTCGACGTTTTGATTTCCGTGTACGAGTTTCGCTTTGGAGTGAATCCATTCCGGTTGGTTCTGAGCCATGCCTTCTCCGCCCCAAGTCCGTGGTTCACCCAAATCCGTTACGGGCTGGGACGAACGTCCGGTCCCTTCGGACACGCGATTCTTATGGGCGCGGCGGTGGCGATAGCCATAATTCTGCACGGATACCTTATGCGTTTCGGCTTGTGGGAGACAAGATTTCGCTGGCTCCACTCTGTCCCCCTCAGTAAGCGATGGATCATCTTGTTCGGCTTGATCGCCGGCAGCGTCATGACGCTCTCCCGCGGACCCTGGCTGGCGGTTGCGGCCGGAGCCGCTATCGCTTCGGTCGGCGCCGCTCGCAATCGTGGCAGGGCTCTGAAGCGGGCCGTGACGGGGCTGGTTTTGTGCGGCGTACTTTTCTACGCCGTAGGCAAATCTTACGTTTCCGACCCCGTGGCTTTCCACGCCGGCGAAGAGGCCCTGGCCTCAGCCCAATACCGCACACAGCTGTTGGACGAGTATAAGGATATTGCGCTGTTGCGGCCTTTCTGGGGCTGGGGTTCTCTTTACTGGCCCCGCGTGCCGGGTATGGATTCAGTGGATAACTGGTACCTTCTGGTGACGCTGATGTATGGAGTCACGGGTCTGGTGCTGTTTGTGACAATGCTGGCAACCGCTTTTCTGCTTTTGATCCGTAAAGGCATGGCCGCCGCGGACCTGGACGGTGAGCGGCGCGCGCTTTGTTTCACTCTCAGTGGAATCGTCATGGCGATCTCAGTCGCCATCGCTACCGTATTCCTGGGCGCGCAGGTATATCCTCTGCTCTTCCTGTTTCTCGGATGGAGCGATGCCTGTCTTATGAATCGGACCGTGTTCAAATCGGCACCCGTGGTGGCTGAGCCGACACATGAGTTCTCTTTCCGGAGCGTGCTGGTGTGACAATCTCCGTTCAGCAGTTCCTGTTCCCGATCGGCGCGGTTGCGGCGGCCGTTACTATTCCGGGCGCGATTGAACTGATGCTGGTAACCAGCGGAGCCATCTTCGGGCGTTCTCGCTCCCTTCCGAGAAATCCCAGGAGGGGGCGTCTGGCGGCGATTGTTCCCGCGCACAACGAGGAGGCGCTGATCGGGCGTTGCGTCGCCAGCCTTCTCGCATCGGCCGCGAGCGGGACGCAGTGCTCCGTCATAGTCGTTGCCGACAACTGCACGGACGCTACGGCTTGGCGGGCCCGCGAAGCCGGAGCCGATGTGCTGGTGCGCCACGATTCGCGGCACCGCGGCAAAGGCTGCGCGCTGCGTTTCGCATTCGATCGACTAATCGAAGGCGGGTTTGACGGATTCCTGATCGTCGACGCGGATTCGGTTGTCTCGGCGAACCTGGTGCCTGAAGTACTGGCAGCTCTGGCGGGAGGCGCAAACGCGGTTCAGACCCGCTACCGCGTTCGTCCACCGCTGAATTCCAGCCGCAGGCGCGTTATGGATGTCGCGTTTCTCGCGTTTAACGTTTTGCGGCCAAAGGGCCGCGATGGCTGGGGGTTATCGGCAGGCATCCTCGGCAACGGTTTTGCTCTGAGCCGGCAAACACTGCAGGAGGTTCCATATTCCGCCGACTCTATTGTGGAAGATCTTGAGTACCATCTTCTTCTGGTAAATGCGAACAAGAAAGTCCGTTTTGCCAACGCGGCGACTGTTTACGGCGACATGCCGGAAGATGCCGGGGCAGGCGTATCTCAGCGGGCCCGCTGGGAGGGCGGGCGCGCCCGAGTCGCACGCGTCTGGGTTCCGAAGCTGGCGGCACAGTTGGCGCACGGGAAGCTGAGCGTGGCCGAACCACTTCTCGAACTGCTGACTCTGCCGCTTGCCTATATGGTCCTGATAGTGTCGGCGCTCTGTGTTTTTCCAACCGGACCGTTGCGATGGTACGGAGCGGCAGTCATGGGTCTGATCGTAGTGTACGTCGCGTCCGCGGTGTCGCTGGGTGGCAGGGTGGGCGAGAGTCTTACAGCGCTGGCGGCCGCTCCCGTTTACGTCGCCTGGAAGCTAAGATCGCTCGGGGCGATTGTTCACGCGTCGCGGGCGCAAGCGCAATGGATACGGACCCCTCGTGACAGCCACCCAACCGGAAAGGTACCCCATGTTTAATCGCCTGCGCGAGGATTGGCGTACATACGAGGGCAATCCGCTCAGTCCGGGCCTTTGGGTCATGGTGGTTTACCGCTTTGGCCGATGGCGCTACGGGATCCCCTGGCGGCTGGTGCGGATGCCTTTTTCGCTCGCATACAAACTGGCGCTCGCGTTCGTCTCCGCAGCGAGCGGGGCTGAGTTGCCGTGCGAGGTCGAAATCGGCCGCAGGCTGCGTATCGATCACTCTCGCGGACTGGTAGTCAGCGGCGATGCGCGATTGGGCGATGACGTGATTCTCCGAAACGGAGTGACCATCGGACTGCGAAGGACTGGCAGACGGGGCGCGCCGGTCATTGGAGATCGCGTCGATATCGGAGCCGGTGCGAAGATCCTGGGTTCCATCCGGATCGGGAACGACTCGTGCATCGGGGCTAATGCGGTCGTTCTTACGGATGTCCCGCCGTACTCGATTGCCGCGGGGGTACCGGCAACTGTTCGTTCACGAACGAGCAGGGAACAATGGAGCGAAGAATGCATAAACGTTCGTTAAACCGGCGACAGTTTGCGCTGCGGTGCGTCGTCATGTCCGCGCTTCTGCCGTGCGTGCCGTCCTGTCCCTCGCGGCTATTCGGCAGCCCGCAGAATGGCATAGCCGACGCCCGGGATTCGAGAGGCAGCGTCGCGGATTCCGGCGTGAGGCTGGGCCAGTTGGAACTGCTGCGTCGCTTCGAAGCCTCTTCCGGCGAAAACTACACGCTTGCCGCAGGCGATGAAATAGAGGTTGAGGTTTCGGGTAAGCCCGAGTTAAAGGGACACCACCTCGTGGGACCGGACGGACGGATCACGCTGCCATTCGTGGGCACGGTCTTAGTCGGCGGCAAGACGCGGGAAGCCGCGGCTCTGGATATTGCCCAGGCGCTCGAGAAATTCTATGTCTCGGTAAACGTCGACATACAAGTAACCAAATACGGGTCCAATCGGGTGATCGTGGTGGGCAGAGTGGCCTCGCCCGGACCGCTCTATTTCGATACTGCGCCCACGCTCATCGAAGTGCTTGCGCGGAGCGGCGCATACGCCGCGCGGCCCGCCGCCCTCACGTCATCCCTGACGTCGCCGGTGACCCAGGTGCCGGCAGGGCCGGCCGGTGTCAGCCGCTGCGCCATTTACCGTGGCAGCGAGCAGGTTCTCTGGATCGATCTGAACGAACTCATGTCCGGCGAGACGTTTGCCGGCGATTTGCATTTGCGGCGGGGCGACATCGTCTATGTGCCCGACGAGCAGGATAACCTGATCTCGGTATTGGGTCAGGTACAGCATCCCGGTCCTGTGAGGATAACTGCAGCTACCACGCTGGTCGACGTCATAGCCATGGCGGGTGGCTTTACCGACGACGCCGCCGAAAAGAAGATTAGTCTGTTCCGGCGATCTACCGGAGTGTCGCGCGAAATCGCCTTCCGGGATCTGGTCGAACCGAAAAGCCTTGACGAGATTTCGCTTCAGCGCGGCGACGTGATCTACGTGCCAAAGACGGGTATAGCCAAAGTCGGCTACGTCCTCGGAAAGCTGAGTCCGGCCGGGACCCTGTTGATGTTCGGCGCGCTGGCCGGGGGGATGTGACCGGCATGTCGTCGCTGCTGAAGTCGCCGATCGTTGAAGGCGGGGACGCCCTGACCACCGGTTCGTCTGGCTTTCACGTCAGTCGGCCTGCGCGTGCGGCTGCGCCTCCGCCGGGCGTGGATCTCGACCTGCGCGATACCTTGCGCCGCCGTTGGCCCCTGGCCTGCGCAATTTTTCTGGCGGTGGCCGGAGCGGGAGCCTGGCTTGGTCTCGCGACCACGAAGCCGGTTTATGAGGCTGAAACAACGATCTATGTCGCACCGGCCATCGGCGGGGAGGATTCCGGAGCGCCCGAATCGCCCTATCCAATGCTGGTGAACCAGCAGGTAATGACGATCCTTCACTACGACACTCTGAGCGAAGCCGTTCGGCGGCTCGGGGAAGAAGACATCCACTGGAAAACGCCTGGCGAGACGGAGCGGCACGCGGTAGACCGGCTTCGGGATTCCCTGCAGGTTCAGCGCGTCCCGAACAGTTACGAAATCGCCATAGGGATGACGGGGAACGGCGCGCCGAATACGGCCGGCGATCCACGTTCCATGGCCGCGATCGTGAACATCGTCGCCGAGAGTTTTCTCGACGGGGGAGCGCGGCGGACCGCATCCGGGCGAGCCGAGAGGATTGGCACTCTGACCCGCCAGAAGTCCGGGTTGGAACAGGATCTCCGGGACAAGCTGGCCGTCCGGGCGAAGCTCTCGGAATCGCTTCAGGTCGTGAATCTCGATAAGACAGTGGAACTTCCGGACGACGCGGCCCTGACGCAGATGCGTCAGGCTATGACGGAAGCGTTTCGCAAGCGCATCGAAGCCGAGGAACAGTTATTCGCCGGACAACGCACGGTCCCGGCCGAAGCTGAGCGGATTGTGATGGCGGACCCCGCGAATCGAGCAGTCGCCGGAAACCTCCTGCAGCGGCAGTTTGAGCTGAAAGAACATATCGAGGGTATGCTGCCTTCCCACCCCTTGCGCAAGGATACGGAAACCGAACTGAACGCCATCGATGCCGAGTTGCAGAAGGCGCCGAATGAACTGATCCCAAAGCTCACGGCGCAATTGCTCGAAAAATTGCGGGCCGACGTGGATGAGTCCCATCGCGTCGAGTCGGATCTGCATGGCGAGATGGAGCGTGAGGCCGCGAACATTGGCAGCATGTCGCGGCAATTCGCGGAGGCTGAAGGCGTAAACGCCGATATCGCCCGGCTCCGCGATCGCGTAGGTAGAATTCAGGGGCAAATCGAAGAGATCGATCTGCAAGGCGATGCTCCGGGTACCATGCGCGTCTTTTCCGTTGCACAGGTCCCGCCGGTGACTCCCAGGAGTGCGCCAAAGAAGGCTCTCGGCATCGCGCTGCTGGCGTTGTTCCTCGGAATCGGCGTGCCGGTAGCGCTGGATCTGACGGATTCCCGAATATACGGCCCCGCAGCGATAGAACGCACGCTCGGGTTTCCGGCGGTAGGGATGACCATCGAACGGGATTCCCAGACCGAACAGTTTGCGGACGAGCATCTTCGCCGCCTTGTTGCCGGCATCGAGCGCGGTATTGCGAACGGGGCCAAAACCATCGTCCTGACCGGACTCAAACAATCCGTCCCGCTCGCCTTGATGGGCAACATTTCGCGCTTACTGGGGGAACGCGGCATCAATGCCGCGGTGCACACGGTCCGCTGGAAGGCCGATTCACAAGCCACGCCGCCGCAGATCGGGCTCATTAGCTCTGTCATTTCCCCGGGTGTCGACCGCAACGGGAGCGACGTGGTCCTGATTGACGCGCCGGCTCTCTTGCTCTCGGCCGACGCGGAACGAGTGGCCGCCGAAGCCGACATCACGCTGATGATTGTGCAGGCGGGAAAGAACACACGTCCGGATCTTGTACGCGGGGCGCGCTTACTTGAGCGTCTCGATGCGCCGGCGGTCGGCGTGATTCTTCAGGGCGTTCGGGTCGACCGCGCCGGCTCGTCGCTCATACGCGAATTGAACGAGTACCGGGCGTATCGCAGCCAAATCGCCGGAGACGGCGCTTTCGGGGGGACGGATGAAAAAATTCGCGCTTAGCCAACTTAACCAACGCCTGCGCCAGTGGAACGTGCCGACGACTCCAGCTGTCGGACCACAACTAACGCCGGATCGCCGCACCGCAGTTCGTTCAGGTCCGATTCCGTTCGCATTGGCGAAGGGTGTTGCGGACGAAGCGCAAGAGCCGCCGGACGCGGCGCGACACATTGCAGGAGCCACCCGCTCAGCCGGGTTCGGCGGCGTCGCTTGCGCGTGCTCCTTAAAAAAAGCCGCGCCCGTCGCGACGCGGGAACGGCCGCGCGCGACGGTGCCCATGGCATATCTCCTGAGCCGTTATCCGGCCTGTTCTCACACCTTCCTTCTCAATGAGATTCAGGCCCTTCGACAACTCGGCTTTGAGATCGTGACTGCGTCGATTAATCCCTCTGATCGACCCTCGCCAGAACTCGAAGAAGCCGAGCGAAGGGAAGAGGAAAAGACCTTCTATGTGAAACGAGGCGGATTCGGGCCCGCGCTCCGGGCGCTTGTTTCCGCTCTGGTCCAACGCCCGGCCGGCGTGTTCCGGGGGCTGTACTTTACCGCTTGGCTGGGTGGCGGCGGAGTGCGGTTCTTCTATTTTCTCGAAGCCCTGATGGTGGGAAACTGGATGCTCCGTCACGGGCGCTCGCACCTTCACGCGCATTTCGGCGGTCCGGTCGCCAGTGTCGCCATGATCGTCGCGCGCACATTTCCCGTGACCATGTCTTTCACGGTCCACGGACCGGACGAGTTCTACGACGTCGAAAAGTTTTGTCTTCGCCAAAAAATTCAAACCGCTTCTTTTGTTTGTTGCATCAGCTCGTACGCGCGCAGCCAGCTCATGATGTTCACGCCCGCCGCGGAGTGGGATAAATTGCTGGTCTCGCGCCTCGGTGTGGATTGCGAGAAGTTTTCGCCTTTTCACCGCTTGGTCGCCGCCGAGTGCGTCGAAATCGTCTGCGTCGGCCGCCTCGTCCCCGCGAAGGGGCAACACATCCTGCTGGCTGCCGTTGGACGTCTGCTGGACGGGGGTCGAAACATCCGTCTCCGTTTGGTTGGAGACGGACCCGAACGCGGGAACCTCGAGGCGATGGTGGCCGAACATGGAATCGGCGGACGGATCGTCTTTGAAGGCGCAGTCGGCGCCAGCCGGGTTCGCACGATTCTTGCGGGCGCGGATATATTCGCGCTGCCAAGCTTCGCGGAAGGCATTCCCGTGGCGCTGATGGAGGCAATGGCCATGGAAATCCCCTGCGTGAGCACCACCATCACCGGAATTCCCGAACTGATTCGGCATGGGGTCGATGGGTTGCTCGTCGCACCGTGCGAGGTCGGCCAGCTTACCGCCGCACTCGTCCGGCTGATTGACGACCCGGATCAGCGCCGACGATTGGGCATGGCGGGACGCCGCCGAGTTGCGGAGGAATTCGATTTGCAACGGAATGCCAAGAAGCTGGGGGAGATCTTCCAATGCCGACTCTGACCGCGCCGGCGTCCAATTCCGTCCCTGTGGATGGAGAACGCAAATACGATCTTTCCGTCGTTATCGTGTCCTACAACACGCGGGACGTGCTGGACCGCTGTTTCCGTCATCTGAAGG
Organism: Bryobacterales bacterium; assembly: GCA_003136575.1. Taxonomy (GTDB): domain Bacteria; phylum Acidobacteriota; class Terriglobia; order Bryobacterales; family Bryobacteraceae; genus BOG-234. The sequence goes on from PLEX01000138.1 coordinate 25,314, forward strand.
AGGCGTCCGGCGGTCTGACCCTCGAAATCATCGTGGTCGACAACGGATCGGGTGACGGGTCGGTAGCAATGATCGAGGCGAACCACCCCGACATCCGCGTCATCCGAAGCGAGGTCAACCTCGGATTCGGCGTCGCCAATAATCGGGCTTTGTCGCTCGCCTCGGGCCGCTACTTCATACTCCTGAATTCGGATGCATTCCTGCGTCCTGATGCCTTGCGGCGCGCGGTCGAACTGATGGACGCGAATCCCCGGGCTGGCTTCGGCGGAGGTCGTTTGATCGGTCCGGAAGAATCCTGGCAGCCTTCGGCGCGGAGTTTCCCGTCCCTTCTGAACGATTTTCTCAGCCTCTCTGGCCTTGCCGCCCGATTCCCCAATTCCCGCTTCTTCGGACGAGGCGACCGGACATGGAGCGATGCCGGGCGACCGGCCGAGGTGGACTGGGTCCCTGGTGCGTTCGCCATCGTTCGGCCCGACGCGTTGGCCGCCGCGGGCAGCTTCGACGAGTCTTTCTTCCTTTATTACGAGGAAGTCGATCTGTGCCGAAGAATCAAGGCCCTCGGTTACAGGATCTTGTACTGGCCCGACGTCGTGATCGTGCACCTTGGCGGCGAATCGTCCAGGACGACAGGGCAGCGGATCTCCCGCGCCGGCTCGCAGTTGACGCTCTGGAGGCTCCGCAGCAGGCTGATCTATTACCGCAAGCACCACGGCGCGCGCGCATACCCCGCATATCTGATGGAGCTTCTATGGCATCGGGCGCGGTGGTTTCGCAACAGCTTCGGAGCGGGCGGGGAACGTCGTGAAAAAGCCACGGAGAGTCTGACGATCTGCGTTGACGCGAAGCGCGCATGGAAGGAAACGCGCGGCGGAAGAGTTTCTCCGCCACGTCCCTGGTAAAATGCCATGACCGAACCCAATATCTCCGTCGTAGTAATCGGCCGCAACGAAGGCGCGCGCCTCGTACGTTGCCTGGAATCCGTCCGGAACATGCGATGGTCCGGCGCGATTGAACTCATTTACTGCGATTCCAACTCGGGCGATGGTTCGGCCGATCGGGCCAGGGCGTTCGGAAGCCGGGTCGTCGAGATAGGAACCGGACGCCTTACCGCGGCTCGCGCGCGTAACGCCGGTTGGCAGCTCTCCTCCGCTCCGTTCATTCTGTTTCTCGATGGCGATACCATCCTGCATCCCGAATTCGTAACGAACGGCATGGCGAAGTTCAAGGACGATCCGCGCATCGCCGTGGTCTGGGGGCATCGCCGCGAAATGCATCCTGAAGCGTCGCTGTACAATCGCATTCTCGATCTCGACTGGATCTACGAGCCAGGCTTAACCGAATTCTGCGGCGGCGATGCCCTCATGCGCCGTGTCGCCGTGCAGAGGGCCGGCGGGTTCAATCCCGACCTGATCGCCGGAGAGGAACCCGATCTGTGCCGAAGAATCCGGGCCAATGGCGAACTGATTCTGCATATCGATGCGCCGATGACCGGTCACGACCTCGCAATGACGAACTGGCGGGAATACTGGATGCGGGCGGTCCGCGGGGGCTACGCGTACGCCGAGATCGCGGCGCTTTACAGGAACACCTCCGACCCGCTCTGGGCATCGACCTCGCGTAGTAATGTCATCCGGGCTTGTATCTATGTGATTGCCCCGGCCGCGGCGATTCTTATTGCCCTTGTGCTGCGCTCGTGGGTGGCTATCCTTCTGTTCCTCTTCTGTGCAGCTGCGTTGATCGGCCGAACCGCCATCCGGGCGCGCCGGAAGCACGGCTCCTTCGCCACACTGATCCTGTTTGCCGTTCATTCTCACGTTCAGCACATTCCGGTTTTTGTTGGCCAGCTCCGTTACCGGACGATCGCGGGAAGACATGGGCGAAGCGAGCTTATCGAATACAAGAGGCCTGCATGACGACCTGCAACTTTTCGGCCGCAACGGCGTCGCGCGCAGAAAGGCCCACTGCGCAGGTCAAACGGGTCGATTACGGCAAGGCGCGCGTTTACGCCATGGTGACCACACGATGAGAAGGCTGATTAAGTCGGCGATCGGCGCGTTTCTTGTACCGGTGCTTCGGTCCGCGCGCCCGGCGTTAGAGGACATTCGCCGGATGAAAGCATTCCTGATTCTGAGTTCCCGGATCACCGGTCCGGTAGATCCCTCGGTCGTGGTGCTTGGTTCGCCGGAGGTGCGCGGGACAGGAAATATCAGGCTGGGGCGGCAGTTGTTGCTGTATCCGGACATCTACCTCGAAACGGAGGCTGGCGGCGTCATCGATCTTGGCGATGGAGTTGTCATATCCCGCGGCGTCCATATCGTCGCCTACGGGGCCATCAAGATCGGCCCGGGTTCGATGATAGGCGAGTACACCAGTATTCGCGACGCCAATCATTCCCGCGCGGCGGATCGCTCTCTGCTCGATGGAGCTCTCTCCGCGGCGGCGATTTCCATCGGCCGCCAGGTCTGGATCGGCAGAGGCGTAACGATCCTTCCCGGCGTTTCCATCGGCGACGACGCAACAGTTGGCGCCAACGCGGTGGTGACGCGTGACGTGGCGGCGGGAACGACGGTCGCGGGCGTGCCCGCCGTTCCCATCCGTCCCACCAGGCCCCGTTCGGAAGCAGCCGGGATCGCTTCGCAACGAGATACAGAAGTACCCGGGTTAGTTGCGGTCGGTGGATAGCGGAAACATCAGGAGTGGGGACTGTCCGGCAAAGACACATCATCGACCCTTTACAACAGCCCTGACGTGGCACTCAAGCCTGTTCCGGCCACGGAATTGCGGGCGGAGGGTTTGACTGCGTCGCGGCACGCGCGTGGGCCATCCGACACCGTCCGCTCCTCCCTTGTGGCGCGGGCAGCCAAGGGTACCCTCTGGACCATCGGCGCTTATGCGGTCACCCAGATCGTGCGCCTGCTGAGCAGCATCCTGCTGAGCCGTTTGCTTCTGCCGAAGTACTTCGGGCTGATGGCGCTTCTGAACACAATGATGATCGGCCTGTCTCTTTTTTCCGATCTTGGTCTGGTTCCGAGCGTGATCCGCAGTGAGAGAGGAGACGACCCCGGCTATCTGAATACGGTCTGGACGGTGCAGGTAATCCGCGGCTTCGGCCTCTGGCTGGTGTGTGCGGGCCTGAGTTGGCCGATCATGCGGTTTTACGGCAATTCACAACTGCTGACGCTCGTTCCGGCGCTGGGGTTGAGCCTTATCATTACCGGCTTTAACTCAACGAGCGTTCTCACGTTCAACAGGCACATGGAGGTGCGCAACGTGGCCCTCCTCGAACTTCTTACGCAGGCATTCCAGCTGGCCGTGACGGTGGTAGCCGCGCTGGTCGACCCGTCCGTCTGGGCTCTCGTGTTTGGACGTCTGGCTTCCGATGCGTTGCGGGTGGTCATCAGCCACTTCATGATTGCCGGTTATCGAAACCGGTTTGCCCTTGACAAAGCAACCGTTCGCGAATTGCTCTCCTTCGGGAAGTGGGTCTTCGCTTCGACGGCGGTCACGTTTCTCGCTTCCCAGTCCGACCGTCTGGTGCTGGGAAAACTGGTGTCGATGACAACGCTCGGTCTGTACGGCGTTGCGTTCGCCCTTGCGGATATGCCACGGCAGATCATCCTTGCATTCGCGGGGCGCGTGGGACTTCCGTTCGTAGCCGGCTTCGCTTCGCTCGGGCGCTCCGAGTTTCGCGCGGTTGTGCTGCGTTACCGGCGAATCGTGCTCCTGGTAGGCGTCGTTTTGCTGGCGGTCGTGGTGAATTCCAGCGACCTGTTTCTGGTCCACGTCTACGACCGGCGGTTCCGGGATGCCGCCTGGATGGCCCCCATTCTCGCGCTCGGCTTATGGCACACGATCCTCTACAGCACCACTACGCCATGTCTTACGGCTTTGGGGAAAATGAGCTACAACATTTGTGGCTACGCGCTGACGGCGCTCGTCCTGCTGGTGGCCGTTCCCGCGACTTTTCATGTCTGGGGACTCGCGGGAGCCTTGTGGGTTATCGCTTTCAGCGATCTGCCCGTGTACTTTACCAACTTGTTCGGGTTATGGCGCGAGGGTCTTTTCCCACTGGTGCAGGATTTCGAAATGACGATTGCCTTTATCGTCTGCGCCGGAGGTCTGTTCCTGCTTCGGGCGTCGATGGGAGTTCCGTGGCCCCGCTCCATCCCGTTGCACTAAACGGCTTCCCGCCGGTCTCGCTCGCCACGACCCGGTGCAGGCATTGGCTTCTTTTACTGAGGTGATCATGAACGGCAAACGCAATTTCGGCCTCGACCTGCTTCGCGCCGGCGCCATCGCCGGAGTATTCCTTGCCCATGGAGTAACGGCGTTAGAGAGTCTGGGCATCGGCGTGGATCTGTTCTTCGTGTTGTCCGGTTTTCTGATTGGCCGTATTTACTTCCGATGGAGCCGCGCAGGCCACTTCAATATCGGCAAATTCTGGATCGAACGCTGGTGGAGGACGCTCCCGCCCTATCTTGCCGCGCTCGGCCTTTTCGCTCTGGCCGAACGGTGGATTCCGAGCAATCCCGTCAATTGGCGCTATCTTCTCTTTCTGCAGAACTTCACGGGGATCGCAGGCTTCGGACCCTCATGGAGTCTGTGCGTCGAAGAGCACTTCTATCTGCTGCTGCCGATCCTGGCGCTGATGGCGGAGCGTCTGTTCGGCAGGAAGCAGTTCAACTGGCTCCTTCCGGCGGCCTTCCTCACCCCCACTTTGTTTCGGCTGGCGGCGATTGTGCGAGTGGGCGGCGTCGTCAATATGCCCCGCGAGTGGTATCGAATGACGCCCTTTCACTGCGACGGGCTTATTGCGGGCGTATATCTGGCGTTCCTGTTCGTGGAACACCCGGATTGGTTCGCGTCCGCCAGGCGTCCGGCGCTGTGCTGCGCTCCGCTCGTCGTCGTCTCTGTCCTCGCTACTCCATTGCTGAAAGGCGGTGTCTGGTTCGAATCGCTGCACAGCGCAGTCGAAGCCCTGGGTTTCGCGGGCTGGCTGCGGCTCGCCTACGATTTCTCGTGGACGCCTCTCACACTCGCAGGTCGACTCTCCGAAAAAGCCATCCGCGGAATGGCGTTGGTTTCATACAGCATTTATCTGCTCCATGTACTGGTGATGACCGACCTCCACGTTATCCTGAACGCCTGGAGCCGCGGCGCGGGAAAATCCTTGTTTATTTTAGGCGCGACATTAATGGTCTGTGTCGCTTTCTACTTCCTGGTTGAGAAACCAAGCATCCGGTCGCGTGACCGTTTCCTCGGCCGGCAGGAGCCGCTGGCACCTCGCATGCCGGAGCCAATTCCGATCAGCCCGTGGACCCGTCGCCGCCGGGATGCGGATGAGGGGCTGCAGTCCGGGGCGACCGGCGCTTAACACCAGTACTTGGTGCGCCCCTCTGTTTAGCGAACGCCTGGGGCGGCGCGAACTCGGTGCTGCACCGCTGGCGCCGGAAGTTCCGGCGAGGACAGGGAAACGCCTTTCCAGGCGACGGAGAGCCGCGCTGAGCGGTAGGTCGTGTGGCGGATCTGGAACGGAAGGTCGGCCAGCAGGTGCTGGAGATCGATTCTTGAAGGGGTGCTTGCAGCGCATCGAGGAAAAGCGATGCCGCAGGTACTGACTGGGAGTCCGGGGGCTCGCGGAAGGTCAAAGAAGAAGTGAAAGCCGACCGGGGACTGACATTCGTCGCCATCCGTAGGTGGGCCATTCCAGCGAGATCCGCTGAATGGCATCGCGAATCCGTATCCGGGTCCGGCCCGGTTTTGACGCCCTCGTCGAGGCGATACCTGCCCGGGTCACGCGAGCCATCTCCTCCATCCGCTCCATTGTTTTCGCAGGTTCTCATTCGCTCCACAACCTGCTTTTTGAACTCCAGAGTGTGTCTACGCCTCGGTCCCATTTCCTTTTCCACTTCTACGCGAAATCCAAGCCGAGCGCAAAGCCCGCTACGCCGCCGAACCCGAAGAAGTCCGCCTGTTATTCCAATTTGCCGAAGCGGAAGGCCGATCGTTTTCTCTCTGGACGAAATCAGGCGCTGGGACTGCGCTAGCCAGGCCAGAGCCAAAACCCGACGCCACCGGCGACCCGAAAACGCGCCAAGCGGCCTGATTTTCGCCTCGAAAAACGACCCACGACGAAATCGCCATGTCACAATTGCGCCATGTGGAGTAGGCCTTTGGCCTGCGCCTTTGATCTTATCCGCCTTGGTCGGGAACGGCCAATACGTCAAACCGAACTTTGGCTCGTTCCGGTTCCCGGACGCGTGGAGAACGGCTCCAGCCGAGTTTGACGCGTGGTACAGCGCCCACTGAGCGCTCGGGCCAATTCGTGCGCTCCTGTCGGAGGCCAGACTCTGTGCGGGCCGGCACGATCTTTACGGCCATTTACAGATCGGAAGCGCGCCCGGGCGTTCCCGCACAGTACAATCATTAGTTTGCGGTAGTCTGTAACTGATCCTGCCCCAGGCTTCGCCTTACGTGAAAGAGGGTTGGCCCGGACACTGCGCCAAAATTACCTGAGAGCGCGGCTCGAATGACGACAAACACACCTACTACCGAATCCAAAGTCGAAGACAGGCCCAAACGGCGCGGTTTTGTCTGGCTGATCGCCTTCCTGGTTGTCGCCGCCATAGCGGGTTACGCGGTTTATAAGGCGGGCCAGCCGGGCCAGATCATCGTTACCTCGGGAGGCGGTCGGGGCGGCAGCGGCGGTCGCGGCGGTCGCGGTGCGGGCTTAGGTCCCGTTCCGGTCGTTGTCAGCAAAGTGAAGCGCTCAAGCGTGCCCAACTACAGCACGGGTCTCGGGAACGTGACGCCTTACTACTCGGTCACGCTGAAGCCGCTCGTCAGCGGGCAGATCATGTCGATCAACTTCCAGGAAGGCGATCTGGTCAAGAAGGATCAGGTTCTGTTCGTCATCGACCCCCGTCCGTTTCAGGTGGCCCAGGCTCAGGCGGAAGGGCAGTTGGCCCGCGACGAAGCCCAGCTCAAAGATGCCCAGTTGGACGAAGGCCGCTACCGGGACCTGATGAAGACGAATGCCATCCCGTCGCAGACGCTGGACACCCAGATCGCTCTGGTCGGACAGCTTCAGGGAACCGTAAAGACCGATCAGGCCAACATCGACAGCGCGAAACTGAACATCACCTATTCGAAGGTAACCGCGCCGTTCGATGGACGTTGCGGCCTCAGGCTGGTAGATCCGGGCAACGTCGTGCAGGCAAATACCACTGGTTTGCTGGTGATCGAGCAGGTGCAGCCAATTGCAGTGCTGTTCACCATCCCCGAAGACAAGCTCCCGCCGGTGCTCAAAAGGCTCCGGTCGGGCGTCAGGCTGCCGGTCGAGGCTTGGAACCGCGACAACTCCGTCAAGCTGGATACGGGTTATCTGCAAACGATGGACAACCTGATCGATAACACCACGGGCACGGCAAAACTCAAGGCGGTCTTCAATAATTCCCAGGAGGAATTGTTCCCCAGCCAATTCGTAAACATCAAATTGCTGGTCGATACGGAGCAGAACCAGATCGTGGTTCCCAGCGTGGCGGTTCAGACTGGTCAGCAGGGCACTTTCGTTTATGTCGTGAACGACGCGTCAAGGGTTCAGTTGCGGCCCGTCACTACCGGTATCGTCAGCGACGAAATCGGCACCCAGATTCTGAGTGGGCTTGAAGTCGGAGAGCAGGTCGTCATTGACGGAACCGACCGGCTACAGAATAACACCCAAGTCCGCATTCGGCCGGCGGGTGGGGGGGGCGAAGGGGGCGGTCGTGGCGGGCGCGGCGGCGGCCGGGGTGGCAGCGGTGGACGAGGTGGTCGTGGCGGTGCAAGTGTGGCGGGAGACGATGGGTCTGCCGCGGGCGCCGGCGTAATGGGCGGTGGCCGACGCGGTGGTGGCGGGGCGGGCGAAGGAGGGGGACGCATGGGAGGCGGACGCGAGGGCCGTGGTGGCCATGGCGGAAGCGGTCATGGCCGGGGACGCCGTGGAGGCGGCACGCCCGAGTGAGCATATCCAGCATTTTTATCGAACGCCCGGTCGCCACCTCGCTGATGATGGCGGGGGTGGTCCTGACCGGCGTTGTGGCGTACTCGCAGCTGCCTGTTTCGGCGTTGCCCCAGGTCGACTATCCGACTATCCAGATCCAGACGTTCTATCCCGGGGCAAGCCCGGAGGTTATGACATCAGCGGTGACAGCGCCGCTCGAAAAGCAATTCGGGCAGGTGCCCGGACTGTCGCAAATGACGTCGATCAGTTCGTTTGGCAGTTCGCTGATCACTCTTCAGTTCGATCTTTCGCTCAATATCGATATCGCGGAACAGGAAGTGCAAGCGGCAATTAACGCCGCCGGCGGCTTCCTGCCCAAGGGGTTGCCGCTTCCGCCCGTTTACTCAAAAACGAATCCTGCGGACGCGCCGATCCTGACGCTCGCGCTCACTTCGGACACGATGGCGCTTCCCAAGGTGGAAGAGCTTGCCGAAACCCGAATGGCGCAGCGCATTTCGCAGTTGCGGGGTGTCGGCCAGGTGAGCATCAGCGGCGGACAGCGGCCCGCCGTGCGAATTCAGGCTAATCCACTGGCGCTCGCTTCCTACGGGCTGAGCCTGGAAACGCTGAGAACGGCGCTTTCGAGCGCCACGGTGAACGCCGCGAAAGGCAGCTTCGACGGACCGGAACAGGCGTGGACGATCAACGACAACGACCAGCTTCAGAAGGCCGCCGAGTATGCTCCCATCGTCATCGCGTACCGCAACGGCGCGCCGGTGCGGCTCTCCGACGTGGCTACGGTGATCGACGGAGCGGAGAACACCAAGCAGGCGGCGTGGGTGAATGCGACTCCGGCGATCATTCTTAATATCCAGCGGCAACCCGGGACCAACATTATCGACGTCGTGAACACGATTACGAAACTGCTCCCCACCATGCAGGCTTCCGTGGGAGACGCGGTCAAGGTTCGCGTCATTACGGACCGAACGACAACGATCCGAGCGTCGGTCAAGGACGTGGAGTTCGAACTGGTGCTCACGATCTTCCTGGTCGTGATGGTCATCTTCGTGTTCCTGCGCAGTCTCTCGGCGACGGTAATCCCCAGTATCGCGGTGCCGCTGTCGCTGATCGGTACCTTCGGCGTCATGTACCTGCTCGGCTACAGCCTCGACAACCTCTCGCTCATGGCGCTGACGATCTCCACCGGCTTCGTAGTCGACGACGCGATCGTCATGATCGAGAACATTTCCCGGTATATCGAAATGGGCGAATCACCGATGCAGGCGGCGCTGAAAGGGTCGGGCGAAATTGGATTCACCATCGTTTCGCTGACCGTCTCGCTCATCGCCGTGCTGATCCCGCTGCTGTTCATGGCGGATATCGTCGGACGCCTGTTCCGCGAATTCGCCGTTACGCTTGCCGTGACTATCCTCTTTTCGGCCTTCGTGTCGCTTACGCTGACGCCGATGATGGCGGCCAGAATCCTTCGTCATCATCCCGAGAGTGAACAGGGCTGGTTCTATAAGGCCTCGGAGTGGTGCTTCGTCAAGACGATCGAACAATACGGGAAGATGGTTCGGGTCGTTCTGCGGCACCAGTTTATTACCCTGATGGTCGCGGTCGGAACGCTGGCTCTGACCGTTTATCTGTTCAGCATCGTTCCGAAGGGCTTCTTCCCCGTTCAGGACACCGGTGTGATTCTGGGAATCTCGGAAGCGCCGGAGACCGTATCCTTCGAAAACATGGCCGAACTGCAACAGAGGCTCGCAGCGGTCATTCGGGAAGATCCGGCAGTCGAGAATCTCACGTCGTTCATCGGAGTGGACGGAACAAACACGTCGCCTAACGAAGGACGAATTCAGATTACGCTGAAGCCGCTCGAAGAGCGCGATGGATCGGCGGTGGATATCATCCGGCGGCTCCAGCCGAAGCTGGCGCAGGTTCCGGGCATCACGCTTTACATGCAACCCGTGCAGGATCTGACGGTGGAAGATCGCATCAGCAAGACGCAGTATCAATACTCGCTGGACTCTCCGAACAAGGACGTTCTGGATACGTGGATTCCGCCGCTTGTCGCGCGGTTGAAGCAGATACCGGAACTGCGCGACGTCGCGACCGACCAACAAAACGGCGGCGTTGGCATACAGTTGGTGATCGACAGGGATACGGCCGGACGATTCGGCATCACCCCGCAGAACATCGACGATACGCTCTACGACGCCTTCGGCCAGCGGCAGGTCTCGACCATTTTCACTCAGGCCAACCAGTTCCACGTGATTCTGGAGGCTGGCCCCAAGTGGCAACTGGATGCGGGGTCGCTGAAAGATTTGTATATTCAGGTGGGTTCCGCCGCGGCTAATCTGGCGTCGACCGTTGCTCTGGCGGGCACGAACACCGCCCTGACCGGCGCCGCGGCCATTCCCGCCGCGCCGTTGAGCTCATTCACGACGATGAAGACGATCACGGTTCCCACATCCATCAATCATCAGGGACAATTCCCCGTCGTGACTTTGTCCTTTAATCTGGCGCCGGGCGCTTCGTTGGGAGCGGCGGTCGACAAAATCCGGGCGGCGACAAAAGAAGTCGGGATGCCGGCCAGCATTGAACCTACTTTCCAGGGAACGGCACGGTCGTTCGAAACCTCGCTCGCGAGCGAACCTGTCCTGATTCTCGCCGCTATTATTACGGTTTACATCGTTTTGGGAGTCTTGTACGAAAGCTATATCCATCCGATCACGATCCTGTC
>PLEX01000138.1:36087-36696 GCA_003136575.1 Bryobacterales bacterium
GCGATCTATCAGGCTTGCCTGCTGCGATTCCGGCCTATTATGATGACGACAATGGCGGCATTATTAGGGGCCGTGCCTTTGGCGTTTGGCAGCGGCGTGGGATCGGAACTCAGGCGTCCGCTGGGTATCACGATCATCGGCGGACTGGTCGTCAGCCAGGTGNNATCTATCTGTGGTTCGGCCGCATTGCGACGTGGTTTGCCAGCCGGCGAAAAACCAATCCCGGCGAGTCGCATCCGCACGGGCAACTGCCGCCGATGCCGGAGGTTCCGGCATGAGGGAAATGTTGCCGCGGCGCGCGAAATCGCCCTCCATGCGGGTGGGCCAGGCACGTTCCCCCGGATCATGGAAGGAGGTTGACGCGTGAGTATCTCAACGCCATTTATACACCGGCCTGTCGCCACCACCCTTCTCACGATTGCTCTTGGCATGTCGGGGGCGATAGCCTACACGCTGCTGCCGGTTTCGCCGCTTCCCCAGGTTGACTTTCCGACGATCAGCGTGATGGCGTCATTGCCCGGCGGGAGTCCGTCGGTGATGGCCGCCTCGGTAGCGACACCGCTGGAAAAAATGTTCACTCGCATTGCGGGTGTGACCGAAATGACGTCG
>PLEX01000098.1 GCA_003136575.1 Bryobacterales bacterium
GGCATCTGACGGCTCGCCTTCTCGCCAGCGCCTGTGTCTCCGTCGCGGTCACCCGCTCAAAACACGTATCCACAGAAGCCGCGCGCTTGATTTGTCTCGCTACCGATATTCGCGGATATCATTCGCGTGGTTAATGCGGGGGTCCGGTCGGGTGCGCCGCCGCCATCCGTAGGATGCGAAGTGACTGTGCTCAGTTCACCTTCGGAGTCTCCAGTACCATCCCCAGGCCGTCCAGCAACGTCCACGTGGCCCGCTGATAAGCCACGTACGCCTGCTGATACCCCACATGAGCGCTCAGCAGCGCACTCTCCGAGGTCGCCAGCTGCGTCTGCGAATCCAGCAACTCGAACGCTGTGATCGTGCCCAGTTCGTATTTCTGCTGTTCCGCATCAACATTTGTCTGAGCCAGATCCCGCGCGACGATCGCCGCCTGCACCGTCGCATCGGCAAGGTCGATCGAATTCAGGGCGTTGCGGACATCCTCCACGATCTGTTCCCGCACCTGGCGTTCGGTGTACTGATCGCGCGTCCTCGCGACCAGTGTTTGTGCCAACTGGGCACGGGCAGCGCTGCTGCGCCACGGCAGCGTCAGTTGAACACCCGCGCCATAGCTGGGGCTATTCAGTGTAAATAGTTGCCCCAGACTTTCGCCAATTCCGCCCGACATCGCCGGCGTCGTGATCCCCAGCGGTCCCGCGATCGCGACCTGGTTGCCTCCCAATCCACCCGACTGCATCTGCACCGTTAAATCCAAACGAGGCACCAGCAGATTGCGCGCTATCTTCGCGTTGATTTCGTCCACCGTCACAGCGCGGTGTGCCGCGTCCAGTTCGGGCCGCACTCGCATGGCTGCGGAAAGCGCGTCTTCAAACGGCAGGATCGCAGCCTTTGACGGCAGGCTGGACGGATCGTCTTCGAGCACGATAACGACGGCGCGCAGCGCCGGCGTCAGATCTGCACCCATCAGCCGGCGCAACTGGTCCACGCCGGCGCGGTAGCCATATTCCGCCTGAATCAGGTCGCGTTTTCGTCCGGCTACCTGCGACTCGGATTGATAAATATCCAGCTGTGCCAGCGCGCCGAGATCCAGCGCCTGCTTGTCGCGGGCATACGATTTCTGAGCGAGATCCAGCGTTTGCTGGTACACCTTTACGCTATCGCGCATCTCCACGGCCTGCCAGTAGTTCACTGCTGCCGTGGCGAGAAGATCGGCGATCTGGGCTTCGCTTTGCTTCGAAGTGATGGTAAGTTGCGTGCGTGCGATTTCAAGCGGGCCCCGCACCTGAATGCGCGACCGATCCTGCAGCAGCGGCTGGAACGCCGTGAAACTGAAGGTGCTGAAGATGCTCGGATTCAGGAGATTGAACGCGCTGTTGTTGGAGTCCCGGCTGGCCGTATATCCAGCGCTCACGGTCTGTCCCGTGGAAAGGAGTTGCTGATACTGCACCGTTGAATTCTGCGTCAGCGTGCTCAGCGTGGAAGCGCCGCTGATCTGCGAGACGGATGGCGATACCGACCGAAATGTGTTGAATCCCAGCGACGTGGTTGGATCGTACGGCGCCTTCGTGGCGAGGATCGACGCGCTGACGCCGTAAACATTGAGCCGCACAAGGTTGACGGCCGTCGAATTTTTCAGAACCAGTTCGAGGAAACTCTTCACCGTGAGACTCAGTTTGCCCTCGACGATCCGGTCCGGGATTCCCTGCACCTCACGCGCCTGAACGATATCCGGATACAGTCTCCGCTCGAACCAGGCAGGCACAGGGAGCGATGCGGGCCTCAGCAGCGACGGTGTCAGCGTCATCAAAATCGCACAGGCCCGCAAACGCTTCGCCCTACTCATAGCGCAGAGCCTCAATCGGATCGATCCGCGAAGCCTTTCTCGCCGGATAGATCCCGAATATCACGCCCACTGCTACTGAGACGCCGAAAGCGATCGCAATCGATTCCGGCGTCACGATGGTTTTCCATTCCGCCGCACGCGCTATCAGCCATGAGAGAAAATATCCAAACGCAATACCCACAACACCTCCACCAATTGAAATCAGAACCGATTCCAGCAAAAACTGCCTCACAATATCTCCGCGCCGCGCGCCGATCGATCGCCTGATGCCGATTTCCCGCGTCCTCTCGAGTACGGTCGCCAACACGATGTTCATGATGCCGATCCCGCCTACCAGCAGTGAAATCGCCGCGATCGCCACCATCACGTAAGTGAAAATCGATTGCGACCGCTGCTGCTCGGCCAGCAACTCCGCCGGAATCGTCACGGTAAAATCCGGGATACTGTGATGCGTCGAGCTGAGAATCGCCGTCACAACCTTCGCTGCGCTTACACTGTCCGCCCCGACCTTCAGCCGGATATCGACACCATCCAGATCGTCCTTGAAGCTGTCGCCCTGCTGAAAGAACCGGTACTGAAACGTGTTGAGTGGAACGTAAATGACCAGATTCGGATCGTCCGATTGTGCCGTTCCCGATCCGGAGCTGGGCTGGTTCTGCAAGACGCCGACCACATGCAGCCACGTATCGTTCACCTTGACGAACTTGTTTACCGCCGGGCCGTAGCCGAGCAGCGCGACTTTGGCTTTTTCGCCCAGCACGCAATCCGCTGTGCTCGCGTCATCCTGCGCTTTATCGAAAAATGCTCCCTCCGCCAGTTTCCAGTTGTGGATGGCGGCATACGCCGGACGCACTCCGTACAATTCCGGCAGATCGTCTGTCGCTTTCGGAAACACCCGCGCCGGATGCATGCTGCGGCGTGCGGAGATCAGATCCAGATCGTCCACATTGCCCTGCAGAATTCGGACGTCGCGCTCGGTGAGTCCGGGTGAAGATCGCCGCCGCTGCTGGAGTTCCTGATCGCTCGCCGCCGGCCGCGATTCCACCAGCAGATTCCGCACACCCAGTTGTTCGATGAAACGCAGCGACTCATCGCGCGCGCCCGCCCCGATCGCGAGCATCCCGATCACCGCGCCTACTCCGAAAATGATCCCCATCGCGGTGAGCAGCGTGCGCGTTTTCTGTGCCCAAAGGTTGCTGCCCGCCAGGGCCACATCCGCTGCGTACCGGCCGCCGAGAGTGTAGAGAAGCCCCATTATTTAGCCGTTACTTGCCCAACGACTGCAGCGCGCCGCCCGATGCCGCCTTCTTCTTTTCCACGTCCGTGGGATTTGACAGCGCCACCTCCTGGCCCTCGCCGACTCCGTCGATCACTACGCGCATCTCGCTTCGCCGCACCAGCTTCACGTCTTTCGGCATGAACCCGGCTGCCGAGCGAGCGTAGACAAACGTCCGCCCGTCGCTTTCAAACAGTGCCTGCGCGGGCAGCGACAGCACGCCGCGCAACTCGTCCGTAGTAACCACGATCTGCGCGCTCATACCAGGCCGAAGCTCCGCCGACGGATTGTCAAGCGCAATCCTGCATTCAAAATGACGATCCCACGGCGGGCCGCCGGTGGCGCCCAAATCCTTCACCGTTCCCTTGTAGGCGCGACCCGATACCGCGATGATCGTTACGTCTACCTTCTGGCCCACGGCCAGGTGGCCGCGGTCGAGTTCGGAGACGTTCGCCGCCAATTCCCAGTTCTTCAGATCGGGAATCTCGGCAACTGCCATTCCCGGCCGCACAGTATCGCCGGATTGAAACTCCGGCAGCGTCATTCCGAAAAAGCAACAGACGCTCGGCTGATTCTGCCGCACGGAAAAGTAGCCATCGCGATGCGCCTTCAGGGTCATTGCCTCGATATTGTCTTTGGCGGTTTTCGCCTGCGATTCCGCCTTGCCCTTGCCGGCTTCCTGAATGGCCAGCGCGGCGTCAGTCGTCGCTTTCCGGTTCGCGACGTTGTGTTCGAGTTGCTTCAGATGGTCCTGCGCACCCTCAAGAGCCAGCGTGTTTTCTTTGGCGGAAATTGCGGGCAGCAGCGGATTCTTCTTTACGTCGAGTTCGGCGGCGCGAAGGTCCGCCTGAGCCTTCGAGAGGGCATAGGCGTCCTCTTCCTCCTGCGCTCTTGCCTCCGCGCTGGCTTGAATGAGATGTTGTTCGGCCTCGGCCAGATCGGCTTCCGCCTCTTTGAGCTTGTACTCCTGTTCTGTCGTGTCGAACTCCACCACGACTTCGCCCTCTTTCACCGGCTCGCCGGATCGCTTCAGGGTTGTCAGGTGCAAATCCGTCCCGCCGATCATTGGCGCCGTCAGTACCTCCGGGTTGCCGCCGCGCAGTTCTCCTTTTGCCGTCACCGTCAGCGTCAAATCGCCGCGTTGCACCTTCGCCGACGGAATGACCACCTGTTTGGTCTCCGTGATTCTGTGATAGGCGCGTACTCCGTACCAGGTTGCCCCGGCCGCGGCGCCGCATCCTATCACCACCGCCACCGCGCGCGACCGCCAGCTCATTTCTTCTCCGTCGATTTCTGTCGGACCGCCTGTGTCGCAGGCGACCGTTGCTCCAGCGGAGGTTCTGCGAGCGCTACCATCTCGCCGCCTGCGATCCCCTCGATCGCCACCTCATCGGGATTTTTGGCCCTCACCTGTACCCTCTGCGCCACATAGCGATCCCCCTTCTTCACATAAACGATCGGCTGCCCGGCCTCTGTGAACAGCGCCTTTGCAGGGATACTGATCGCGTCGGGTATCTTCATCTGCACGATGTCCGCGCCCGCGTTCATGCCGGGCCTCAGCCGCGAATCGGGCGATTCGATTTGCGCATACGCGCGGAAGCTGCGCGTGGGCGGCCATTCGCTGAAACTCACCTCCGTCAGCGGAGTAATGGCGGCCAGCGACGCAGGCATCACCTTCTCCGGAAACGCGTCCACGTGCACCAGTACCTTATCGCCCACCGCGACTCTGCCCCGGTCCGTTTCGTCCACCTTGCTTTCCATCTGGAGCGTGGAAAGATCCGGGATCTCGGCCAGAATTCCACCCGAGACCGCATGGTCGCCCACCTTGAACGGTTGCGCATTGGCCCAGCCCGACGAGTAATTGTTCATGTAGTTGATGACGCCATCGAGCGGACTTTTCAACTCCATCAGCGACAACTGGTGCCGGGTGAACTCCACCTGAACCTTCGCGGTGTCGCGCGCCTGCTGGAGCGATGCGATTTTCGATTCGTTGGTTTTCTGGTGCGTCACGTTGGCCGCCTGCTGCACCTTGAGTTTTTCTTCCGTCAGGCCGAAATCGATATCGCTCTCTTCGCCCTGAATCTTGCTCATAATGGCCTGCTTCGCCGCTTCCAGCTTCGCTTTCTCCATGGCGTAGTGGGCGGTGCTCAGATCGAGTGTGTCCTGATCGCCGCCAATCCTCGCATCGGCCAGGGCCTGATCGAGCGATGCCTGCGCCTGATCCAAAGCCGCCTGCTTTTCCTTCAGATCCTGCTGCATGCGGCTCGGATCGAAGCGGATTACCACCTGGTCCTTCTTGACCGGGCCGCCCGCCGGTGCGAGCCAGACGATTTGAAGGTCCGTTGCATCGAGCGGAGCCGCAAGCTGCTCGGATCGGCGCGCCACCAGTTCCCCGCGGCACCGCACCAGCACCAGAAATTCGTCTTTCTTGGCCGTTGCCAGCGGCAACGCGGCTTCCGCGCGCGTCTGGCGGAACTGACGCAGGCCGTATCCCGCGCCTGCCAGTATAGTCAGAATCACCGCTATGCGAATCAACCACCGCAATCGCTTACCCATCATGATTTGCCTGTTTCATTTGGAAGCCCTGACACCTTGATTGCCGCTGGCAGTCACGGGCTTATTTGCAGGCACTGCAAGCACTTCAATATCCACCGCCGCGGATAAATCCGGCGACAGCCGCGGATCGGTCTGATCAATGACGAAAAGGGCGGAGAACGTCTTCATTGAAGTCCCCAGCGGTGACGTCGCCACCGGACTCGCCGATTCAAAATGCGCCGTGACCGTCAGTTCCGGAAACGCGTCCAGATGCACCGTGGCGCGCGCGCCTGGCATCAGGACCGCTCCGTCCGGCTCACCGACCGCCACTTCCACCGCCATGGCCGTCGGATCGAAAAGCTTCAACAGCGGACTCCCGGGCCAAAGCTGATCGCCTTCCTGCGCATGGCCCAGGGAGTTGTTTCGCCAGATATTCTCCAGAGCGACCATGCCGCGGATCGGCGCCTTCACCGTTAGTAGTTCGGAATTTCTCGTCTGCCGCGTCACCGCCACCTGCTGCCGGTCGCGCTGAAGTTCGAGGATGCGCAATTCCGCCGCTTCACCTGTCTCCCGGAAGTGGTTGGATCGCTCAAGGCTGGCCACATGCGCCCGTGCATCTTCCAGCTTCACCTGGTTCTTCTCCTGATCGATTGCGCTTAAGACCGGTCCCTTGCGGCTTTCGATTTCAGCTTTCTTCAGATCCGCTTGTGCTTGTTGAAGATCGGCGATACGCTTCTCGGCGTTGCTGTTATTCAGCGCTCTCTTCTGCTCGATCTGGTGCCCAAGATCGTCGAACTTGGTCTGAGCTTCGAGCAGCAGCCTGATCTCATTGGCGCGGTCGAAGGTTGCCAAAGAATCGCCCGGCGAGACCAGGGCGCCATTTTCCGCCAGCGTAGCAAGTGTCAGATTTCCGCCCAACCCTTCGATTCTGGGCACCAAAACGGTCTGCGAGCGGACCGCCCGAATGATGCCAGTGGCCCGGACGGCGCGCTGGGGCGGCTCTCCCGCGCCGAGAAGAAGCCCGGCGACGACAATCATCGGCAAGAAGCAATTAGAATTCAGCATAAGGCAATACTGCTTGCCCGTCTTGGTACTGACGCTCGAATACTGCAAAGTGTTGCCAAAAAACCTTCCGCTGGCATCCCAGGTAACCAATCTTAAGATGTCTCTTGCTACTTTGCCGAACACGGACACGAATCATTATTGAATATTCCCTCGCCAGATCACCAGGCCGTGAAATTGTTACGTCCGACGCCAACCGCCTAATCAACTGGACTCCCGCGGGTTGGTTCGGGCGCGACCGTTGCCGATATTAACCGATATTGCCCTCGAAGTGGATTCACCTGGCACCGAATTTCGCTCCCGGTTCGGCTAACCGCTGAACTTGTTCTACCAGTGCCCCAAACGGGAGTTGTGGACGGTGATTCCCCGTGCCGAAGGCTCTCCCAGCAACTGCGTCACTGCCGGAGATATCTTACCGTCTCCCGGTACGACGACTGCCCATTCCAAGTTCTCTCTGAACTCGTGGGTGATGATGTGCCACTGGTCGAACGCAGGTGGCATGCTGGCTCCGATCTGAATCAGGGACCAATGGCGAACGAGGGCGAGTGCAACATCCCGGTTCGGCAATTGACCGCGAACGATGAAATGATTGTCGCCATGCACCAGAATTCCCACCATGGCCGATCTCATGCCTGCAGGCGCGGATCGGGAACCGGATAACCGATCGCGAAGTGGTAAACCACCTGTCCCCGCTCGGGGGTCAGGTTGAGGTAACGATGCACTTCGTCGTCGTAGAACGCGCCAATTCCGGTAGCCCCTACCCCGACTAAGGCCCGAAGAATGCTTCCGGTTGCGCCCGGAAAGCGTAGTTGGGGGCGAAGTCGAAATTCAGTACGGCAAGACTGATAACGCACGCCGCCGAATTCCCATGACGCCGCGCGTTCAGGCGATCCTGGATATGCGGGTTTCAAAGGCTGCCGGCGGTCAGTGGGTTTTTCCCGCTCCAACGAAAAGCGGGCACATCGAGCCTTCCACAATCAAGAAGCAGCACGGTAAGGCGATCAAGCAAGCAACGGCGATACTTCGCAAGCAGACCGGGCAGGAAGATACAGCGTTCCAGAGTTTCGAGCTTAACACCTTGAGGCACACGAGCCTGACCCGATGGGCACCCCACATGGATCCCTGGACGCTGGCACACCTTGCCGGGCACCGCGACATGAATATCACGAAGCGGTACATCCATCCGCAAGAGCAAACCATCCGCTCGGCTATGGACCGAGCGCAGGTGGCGAATAGTGGGCATACTTCCAGGCATACCAGCGGAAGTGAAGGCTTTAAGGTTAGGCCGGCTACGGTCGCAATCATGTGAATCAATGAGGGTTAGGTGGTGCGCCCGGAGAGATTCGAACTCCCGACCTGCTGGTTCGAAGCCAGACGCTCTATCCAGCTGAGCTACGGGCGCACGCTTTGTTCAGAGTGTAGCATCCGCTGGCGCGTCTGAAACTCTAACCGCGCACGACCGCTGCGACCTGTCGGCGTCGCGCACCGCCGGTCCGCCTCCACCTTTCAATTCCGACGCGATCTACTACTTCGCCAGTGTCGGCGGCACCGCTGGGACGATTACCCCGCGGCCGCCGGAGACGCCGAATGCGCCACGACCGCTGCCGCCGCGTCCTCCCCGGCTCACCGGAGCAGGCTGAACGGGTTTCTCCGTTGCCGCGGCAATCAGCATCGTGAGGAGCGCGTCCTTCTTTGCCGGGTTGATGGCTATTGCCTTGACTGTGCCGGTGCCTGGCGTGAACTTCATGCCCCCGTCGTCGGCAACCGAGATGTTGCCTGCCGCTGACAGAGTGAAGAAGCCCGCATCCGGGTGAACTGCGTAGTGGGTTGCAGCAAGATCGTAGAGCGGCGCGTCGTAAGGCATAGGCTTGTAGGCTTTGTATGCGTCCACGACGGGATGGATCTGCGTCCAGGAGAAGGCTTTATCGAGTATCGCACCGGGGAAGCGGAGCTCGTCACCCACCGTTTTGGGACAGAAGAAAATCGGCGTCGGCCACTCGGCGATCACTTTGCGGAGAGCGACTGCGTCCTTGTACGGCGTTCCTGCGTCGACAATCACGAGGCGCTTCACTCGCTCCTTATAGAGTTCCTTCGTGCCGAGCAGGTCGAGGGTCCTGGCCAGGTACGTAGCGGGGCCGCTCAGGATCACCACGGACTCGGCATTGAAGATTACGCCGTTGCGGAGCACCTCAGCGGGGGCGGATGTATCGGACACACGCTGGATCGTGCGGGCGTAAGCGGGCTCGCCTTTTTCGTTCTTTCGCTCAACGGCGGTTTTGACCATCGGGGAATCCGACGTTCCCGGTTCGACCGCCAGTCCGACGGCCAGCGCCTGGTTGCCGTTGCGTGGGCCGAAGGTATACATCTTGCCGATGATGTCGCAGAACAGCGCGGCATTGAAACCCGCGCCGACGACGCAGACCGAACCCATATGCGATTCGCGTTTGATCTCCATGAGGTACATGGCGGCCAGCGCGAGCGCCGCGTCGGGGCGGGTCATCGAGGTGTTGTAGACAACACCGATCGGAGAGTCGGCCATAGATCAGCTGGCGACTATGAGTTGAGTGACAGGCCGGCAAGTTCGCCGGTGCTGTCGCCGACATGCTCGGGGCGAACGCCGACGCGATCCAGCATCGTCGCGAACAGATTCGCCACCGGCGTCTCGCGCTGGTAGATCATGTGGCGGCCCGGCGTGACGTAACCCTGACCGCGGCCGCAGAGCAACGTCGGCAACTGGTCGTGCGTGTGAACGTTGCCATCCGACAGGCCGCTGCCGTACACAATCAGCGAGTTATCGAGCAGGTTGGAATCGCCTTCCTTCGTCTCCTTCATCTTCTTGAGGAACGCGGCCATCGCCGTTGCATGGAGCACATTGATCCGCCGAACCTTGTCGAGCATCTCCATGTTGCCCATGTGGTGGGTCAGAGGATGGTGCCCGTCCGCCACGCCGATCTCCGGGTATGCGCGTGTGGAGCCTTCGCGGCCGATCATAAACGTTGAAATTCGCGTGATATCGGCCTTGAAGGCGACGATCAACATGTCCGTCATCAGCCGGAAGTAATCGGCATATTGCGGGGGCACACCGAACGGTTTGTCCATGCCGGGATCGATCACTGTTGTGCTCTTTGCCGCCTTTTCGACCTGAATCTCAATCTCACGAACCGACGTCAGGTATTCGTCGAGCTTTCGTCGGTCGGATGGGCCCAGGTTCGATTCAAGCTTCTGCGTATCTCCCATCACCTGATCGAGAATGCTCTGACGCATGGCGAGACGGCGCGCGTGCGCGGCGGGCGGTTCGGCGATATCGGAACCGAAGAGGCGTTCAAAAAGGTTCTTCGGATCGGAGATCGGGGGCAGCGGCTGCGTTTCCGTCTTCCACGACACGTTGTAGGTGTAAGCGCAGGAATAGCCGTTATCGCAGTTGCCCGACTGCCGCGCTTCTTCGAGGCCGATTTCGAGCGAAGGCAGGGTCGTCAGGTGGCCGTTCGCGCGGGCCGCGATCTGGTCGGCCGACGTGGTGAGCTTGAGATCCGCCCCGGCGGTTCTGTAGACCTCCACGCCCGTCATATAAGCTGCAAGCGCGCGGCCGTGATCGCCGGCGCCAACCTGCAACGGACGGCCCCAGTTGGCAGTCAGGTTGGAGATCACCGTGACATCGTTGCGCACCGAGGCAAATGGAGCGAGAATTCCGGGAAGCTCGGCAGGCAGCGCGCCTTCGTTGGCCGGCGTCCAGTTGCGCATATCGATGCCGTTCGGCAGATAGAACCAGGCGAGACGAATCGGCGCATTCGAAGCTTCGGCAAAGGCGGGAACCATGGCGTCGAGAAACGGAAGGCTCAGGGCCGCGCCCAAGCCTTTCAACATGGTGCGTCGGTGAATGGCTTTTTTCGTCACGATCATTTCGCTTTGCTCTCTTTCGATGCCAGTGCGACTAACGGCGGCGCGTGCCGCTGCTGGAACGGCAGGCTATGAACGATTCCGAGGATCAACGGTTGGAGTTTGTTGTCTGCCTCCGTTGTCTGACGAACGAGGTCTTCCACCACCGAGCGGTCGTAAGATTCGACACCCCGGCCCAAAGCATAGGTTAGCATTTTCTCCGCCAGACACTGGACGAACTGGGGCATGTTGTCATGCAGCAGCGCCTTCATTTCGGCCGGTCCGCTAAAGGTTTTTCCGTTCGGGAAAGCGCCGGTCGAATCGATGGGGAACTTGCCGTCGGTGATGCGCCAACGGCCGATGGCATCGTAGTTTTCGAGGCCGAAACCGAGAACGTCCATCTTCGAATGGCAGGACGCGCAGAGAGCATCCGCGCGGTGAGCTTCCATTTGTTGCCGCAGGGACTTGGCAACCCCCACCGTCTCTTCGTTGAGGCGCGGCACGTCGGGCGGCGGGGGCGGAGGCGGCGAATTCAGCACCGTCTCCAGCATGTACTTGCCGCGCAGGACGACCGAGGTTCGCGTGGGATAGCTCGACACCGTAAGAATGCTCGCCTGGGTGAAAACGCCGCTGCGCTGGGCCGCCATGGCATCGGTGAGTTCCACGCGTCGGAAGTCTGTGCCCGTGACGCCTTCGATGCCATAAAACTTCGCGAGCAGTTCGTTCAGGAAAGTGTACTTGCCGTCGATGAAGTCGGAGATCGGCCGGTTATCCTGCATCACGGACTGGAAGAACATGCGAGTTTCGGTGCGCATGGCTTCTTTCAGTTCGGGTCCCCATTCCGGGAATTTCTTCGCGTCGGGCTTCATCGCGTCGAGGCTGCGGGTTTGCAGCCATTGCCCGCCGAAATTGTCGCCGAAAGCGGCGGAGCGCGGGTCGGCGATCAGGCGCTTCACTTGCCCATCGAGCACGTCGGGCAGATGCAGCTTGTTCGTTTCCGCGAGGCGGAGCAGTTCGTCGTCCGGCGTGGAACTCCAGAGGAAGTAGCTGAGGCGGGACGCGAGTTCCAGATCGCTGATGCGCGCGCTGGTTCCCGGGGCGGGATCGCGCTCGATGCGGAACAGAAACTGCGGCGTGATCAGAGCTTCCGCGATGGCGAACTGGAGGCTCTGCTTGGACGTATAGCCGGCCTTTTTCGCTTTGTCGTAAATCGCCAACAGGTCTGCGACTTCGGCTTTTGTAGCCGGACGGCGATAAGCATGGTGAGCGAAGGTGGTAAGAACGTGATCGACGCAGACGACGCCGATGTCGGGATCGCAGATAAGAACCTTCTTGGGAGGCACCGGCGTTGTGGTCGCGGGGTACGGCCCGCCGATCTCAATCGATTCCGGGAAAATGTTGGCGTTGAGGTTGGCTCGGGCCGCCGCGCTCAGTGGCTTGACGAAATCGTCGTCGACGAACTCGGCGCGAAACGTATGCTCGTTGGCCGTAAGGAAGACACGGCCTTCTTCGACGCCGCGCTGCGTCGCGCCGCCCTGCTTATTGACGGCGCTGATCTGCACCGGCACATCGACTTCTTTGATCGGCTTGCCATCGACCGAGATGCGAAGATGCACCGGCATGTCGGTTGTGCCGCGGTGGCCGGCAATATTCACTTTGACGATGTACTCGGCGTCGTAATCGACGGAGTCTTTGAGTTCGATGGTGCTGTCACCGACTTTGCGGACGCGGTCGTGACGATTGACGAAGCCGGGTTTCGGGAGCGGGTCGCCACCGACGGCGCGGGACGCGATCTGCTCGGCGGCGGACAGGTACTTCTGCATCAAAGTAGGCGAAACGGTGAGGACGTCGCCGATGTTATCGAAGCCATAGCCGGAATCGTCGGCCGGAAATTCCTCGCTGGCGCGGAAATCGACGCCAAGCAGATCGCGGATGGTGTTGGAATATTCGGCGCGATTAAGTCGATGGGCGATGGTGCGGCCGGGATCGGGCTTCTGGTTCTGGTCGGCCTTATCGAGTTCGGTCTGAACGAAGCGGATCAGCGTAGCCATCGCTTCCGGGGATGGGCCGGGGATGCCGGGCGGCGGCATTTCGCCCGCCTTCAGTTTGGCGACGATCTTAGCCCAGCCGCCGCGGTTGGACGAAAGCGAGGATGGCTGGAAAAAGGGCGTGATATTGAGGTTGCCAGAATTCAGCTGTGGATTGTGGCAGGCATTGCAGACCTGAACGAGGACGGGCTGGACGCCGTTTTCAAAAGTCGGCGTCGTTGGCGCACCGCCAAGCGGCGGGGCGGCGAGTGCTGTGTATGCCGCGCAGACCGAAACTACGCACACAAAAGCGGTGCGAGCCAAGCGCTCTGAATGGTGCATGATTCGCCCATTATAGAATGCGCCAGTTGTGTTCCGGGACCCGGGACGAAGAAATGGCCGGTAGAGTAGGACAGTGAGCGACGGGTTTCCCCTCGGCCCACTGTCCCCTCGTCGAACCGGACGTGCGGATTTCCCGCATCCGGCTCTCCTGAAAACCCTCGTCAGCGGCTTTCGCATGGTTTCACTCCCAGGAACTTCAGTCCCGGCCGTTTGAGATGCTCGTACAGCGACATCCCTTCCGGTATCTGGTACGGGCGCTGGCTGCGACGGTGCTTCAAATGATTCGCCAGCCGATAGCAGAGGTGCCAGTTGATGTTCCGGTACGCCTCCCGCGTGTATCCCGGTGAAAAGTAGTTCGCCCAGCCTTCCAGTTGCCGATTCAGCTTGTCGATCAGGCGCGGGATCGGCGTACAGCCCTGACGACCATCCGTCATCTCGCTGATCCGATCCCGCTCCCGCGGCAACGCTTTCTTCGACGGCTCCACGCTCAGATATTTGGTATCGCGCCCATACCGGCGGTCGGGGTCTCGGGCTGGAATTCGGTTTGGAGGGACTTGATGAGTTCGAGGAAACGAGTGCGGGATTCGTTTTCGATCAGAACGGTGTCTGCCAGAACGGCCAGAATTGATTGCCTTGAAAATGAAGTTGCGCGGGGACTTGGGGCCGATGGATTTGGCGGCGTTGGCGCGGTTGGCTGCAAGTTTCTTTTCCGATATTGGCATACGACTGCATTATGCGGGAGAGAAAGCGGGCTACCTGCGTATGTTATTGGATTTGTTGGTTGAAATCGATGTGACTCACCCATGGCTGGAGGCCACAACGGGGGAGGAAAAAAATTTCCAGTGGAGTTAGACTGCCTTTGCTTTAAGACAAACAGAAAAACGGCCTTCCTCACGCTCCCGACTATTTCGCTTCTCCACTACGTTCGTCATCTTGACACGACGCCGCGGGCGGCCTATCGGGAACCGGAGGTAATCCGGCCATCTCGAACCGACTGAAACACGATCACTGATTTTTGTGATGTTGCAAGACTCACCCTTCTCAAGCAACATCACGCTGGTTTCAATACGCCGCGCGATCGGGTGTTTTTTTTCGGCGCTGTTGTAGAACGCAGCCGACGCGGCGGCGTGCTCTCCATTGCGGCTCGAAGAATACGATTGATGCGCGTCCGATAACCTCTGCCGTTGGCCCTAAGCCAGTTCAGCACGTCCGCATCAAGGCGGATGGTCAATTGCTGCTTCGCCGGGGGCCATGCTGCCGTTGCTTTCGTAAAGAAAGACTTGTCAAACGGCGGAATGTCCGAATAGTCGATCCCGGCGTCCTTCATGCGGTCAACCCTCGCCAAGTCGCTCTTGATAGATTTTCTGCTCACGTCGATTTGCCTTTCTCATGGAGATAATCCGCGTGGTATCGTCGCCGCGTGGCGCGTGGGCAATGACGACTACTCGACCGGCGAGCGGGCCCAGAGTTATTAACCGTTCCTCCCCACGGACCGGTGAGCACCTGTTCGGCGTCCGCAAAATCCAGCCCATGTTTAGCGAAGTTGCCGCGGTTCTTCGCTTGGTCCCATTCGTATACCATGCTATATTGTAGCGACTTTTGTAGTTACATGCAAAGGCGTTTGTGCGGCAAGATCACCCGATGTAAGCCCGGCGTTGCGGTCGCTGAACAGCCGGGAGGTGGGCGTCCGGCGACGGGTCTGGGGACCCGCCCAAAGGGACCCGCCTCACAAAGCCGCGCACAGGCCGATAACCTTGAGTAAGGCAGATGCCCAACTTGTCCAGTTGGCTGCGTAACGCGCGACTCGTCGAATTGTCTACACGCCCGCGAGGTCCTTTTACACCGGCCAATCCATAAAAATGAGCGGCCCCCGGCGAGGCTTCGGAAAGAGTTATTGTTTTTTCGTTCGTAATTGATTTGCCTGGAGGGTGAAGGCCAGTCAACGGATCGATGTCTGGCAGGGCGCGGTCAGCGGCAGGCCCTCACGCCAGCCGTGATTCTTGTCATCGCACTGCCCGAGGCTGAAGGCAAGACCGAGATCCCCACGACAGCGATTCCGCTGCGCCTGCTGCCGCGACAGTGCCCCATCCAACCTGGGTCGCTCATGTCCACGGTTAACATTCTGACAACACTCACGATATTCGATGTACCGGAAAAACGTGGGCGGGGATTCTTGAATTGCTGGTCCGCGGCGATTCGCACCGGCCAGTGCCCTTGAAGGCCGGTCAGCGGATTGATACCTGGCAGGGCGCGGTCAGCGGCGGGCCCCTAAGCCAGCCGCGATTCTCGTTGTCGCTCTGCCCGAGGCTGAAGGCAGGACCGATGTCGGCTTGGCGGCGATTCCGCTGCGCCTGCTGCCGCGGAAACAGCGCTGTCGCCTATCGTTTACCAACCGAAAATACCGAGGCTCGGAGTGCTGTTATCCCGAAGCCCCGTTCGACGAGGCGTAAGCCGGGAACCCGCTCAGGTGCGTATCCTTGCGTGGTCCAATTGAGGCCAATATCCGACCAGCCGACTATACTGACAGAAACTGTCAGCGATCAGGCAGCTGATAGATCGTCGTCGTGGCCACAGCATCGCACAGTTCGATTCCGTTTCGCCTCGTGGCTGTGAGTTTTGGGCTGGCTGTCCTTTACCATGCCGCGGCCCTCGCTATTCCTGCGTTTGCGAAAGTTGCCTATCCGGCCACGTATCCGCCGCTGCGGCACGTCGCTTTCATAATCGTGAACAGCCTGGCAGCTTTCCTGTTTCTGAAGCGGCCACGCTGGTTTATCTGGCCGTACTTGGCCCTGACCGCGCAGGTCCTGCAAGGCCATGGGGTGCGGCTCTGGCAGACGTGGGTGGATGCACATCAGATCAACTGGCTTGATGCCATCGTCGTCCCGGGCGTCCTTCTGGGACTGGTCCTGCTTCTTCGAGAACGCAAGGACAAGCGCAACACGGGCTCTTCCGGATAACCATCTGGCCGCCGGCCAAAGATCTTTGGAAGCTCACCACTGATCTCGGCCGGGAAGGCGATGGCCGTTGGATCGCTGAGGTGCCGGAATTGAGCGTCCTGCTGTACGGGAATTCAAGGCTCGATGCCGTTCAGAGAGCCGAAACGGCCGCGCGAGAGATTGTTCCCGATCGGATCGCCCATGGCGAACTTCCTCCCGATTCCGTGATCGCCGCATTCGATATTGCGGCATGAGCGTCTGGCCGTCGGCCCAGGCTCGACGAGTGTTCGCGGCGCTGAAAAGGATCGGTTGGCGGCATGAACGTACGGCGGCTCTCATAAGATCATGAAAGGGACAGGTGGGCGGACTATCCGTTCTCGTTCCACGAGTCCGAGGAACTGGTCCTGAAATCCTGGCGAAGGCTTGGAAGAAAACATGCCTCCTTCCAGCTGATTCGTGATGGTATCCTGGTTCCCGCGAGGTCCCGTTCGTGGAGACCAGCTTCATGGCGCGTGCTTGCCATCGCGATGGACGCGAACGCCGTTTGAACCCGCCTCCCCGGAAGAAGCCGACGCGGTAGCAACTGCCCGGGCCCCCCTTCCGGAGACCTCTAGAGAACATCCGTTTTTTTGCCGATAAATACCGTAGTCGAACGGGCTATGAGGCGAATTAAGTCCGCTTCCGTAGGCCGCCCGGCGTTTGGTTCGACGGGGTTGCCCGGAGGCCAGGCAGCTAAAGTTAACCGCCAGCAGCCAAGAAGCAGGGGGTTTTCCTCCTCGGAGTTTTCGGTAACGCAAAATGCCTGACGCCAATAAACACGGGAACAAGCATGAACTCAAGGCCGCCTCCCGTCCACCACTGTTTTGCACGATACCGTCTTCGTTCTCGTTGATCCTGTGCGCCCTGCTATGCGGACTCATGACCCTTCCGTTCTGTTATCCGGGTTATCCGGGTCCGACGCCAAAACCCGCGGCGGCAGCCCCGCCCGCGGTGCAGATCGAGGCCCGCATCCGAACGGAAGGCCTCGACAAGCACAACCGGGCGCTGCCGTTCACTGTCTACGTGCTGAGCCAGGACGTTTCCTGGAAGCTGAAGAGCACCGAGGATCTGGAAGGGGAGCATCCACTGCTGAGCCCCGAACTGGTGGCGGCGGTTAATCGCGCGCGCGAAGTGTTCTGTGTCGGCACGGCCTCGTACGAAGGCGCCGCGCGGACAGAAGAAGAGCGGGCGGCCCGAAGAGCCGGAGAACTTGCCCGGTGGATTGGAGCCATCGTTCAGGATGCGCAAAAGACCCGTTTGTTTGCCGTGAACGCAGGTCAGTACAGAGGACCGGCGGAGGCGCAGTCGGCGGACCAGCGTCGGGCGATCATTATTGCAACACAGGAGCACGCCGATGGCGTGGATCTGGGCGACGCCCTCTACGCGGGGCTGAAAAGCATTCAAGAGGGACATCCCATCGTCTATGGCCTGCTGCACCATTATTCGAAGTCCAATGAGTGGCTGAAAGACTCGAACATTCTGGAGCAGTGAACGCCCATACCGGTCTTGTCTCGCGCGGGGCCGAGGCCTGCCGCTTGCGGGTCTCGACGCTAACCGATTACGAGTTTTGACATTCCCCACGCTCACGTGGAACTTTTGGACGCGGCTCCGCAATGTGAGATCGGGTGGTCTGGCCAAACGCGCTCAAATCGCGTTCAAGCCCTCAACTGCGGGACCACCGGGAGATTACGCATGACCAATAAAGCAATTGCTTCTGTATTGTTGTCCGCCACGATGGTTTTCGCCCAGGGACCGGGTGCCTTTGCGCAGCCGGGCGGATGGGGCGGTTTCGGTGGTGAGTTCGCCGGCGGGCGCTCCATCGTCACCGGAGCGCCTTATTCGGCGGTCGAAGTGAGGCAATTCACCGAGCAGCTCGCCGATGGCAATACAATCAACCGTACCTCCGAGACGGTGCTCTATCGCAGCACCACCGGAAGCACGCGCGAGGAAGTGACGGTAACGCCGCCAGCCGGATCCGGCGGGGCGGCCTACAAAGTCATCACGATTTCCGACGTTGTGGCCGGCAAGAGGTACGTACTCGACTCGTCCACCATGACGTACCACACCATGCGGATACCGACGGCGAGCGCATCCGCAGCCAGGAGAGGTCGCGGCAACGGCCAGGCGCGGCCTGCCGCACCGGCGGCTGGCGCGGCAGCGCGACCCGGTCGCGGCGGCACAGCGGCGACCAGGGCCGACTTGGGTTCCCAAATGAAGAATGGCGTTCTCGCCTCGGGTGCCCGTACGACCGTGGTGACGCCGGCCGGCCGGGTCGGCAACGCCCAGCCTATTACCCGCACGACCGAAACCTGGTACTGCGTAGACCTGAAGCGCGCTGTTGAGATCAAGGTTTCCGACCCGGTGCATGGGGACAGCACGACGGAGTTGACCAATATCGTGCGATCCGAGCCGAGCGCCGATCTGTTTACGGTTCCGGCGGGCTACACCGAGAAGAACATTCGCGGCGGACGGGGTAATTTCGCGCGCGGCGGACGCCAGGGGACGGCGTAACCCAAAAGCCATCGTTCTTTTTTGAACGCTTTTTTTGCGCCTGGTTCTTCTCCCTGCCCATCTCGCGAAGAGATCGGTATATCGATATCGTTCGGAGCGTGTGCCATCGTGTGTAGCCAGCCCACTGGCAGCCCGTCAGCAGGCGGACGGGGACGATTCGGGTCGAGTGACGGGGATTGCGCCCCGCCACCCTCCCACACCACCGGACGTGCGGTTTTCCGCATCCGGCGGTTGAACCAACGGCATTTTACATAGCCGCAAGATCGTCAGTGAACAGAAAGCCGTATCGTCGGAGCGCTCTTTTGCTCAGTGCGGTCTGCAAAACTGGTTGTTTCGCCACCGCCCATGCGCCACAGCTGCTGTAAGCGACGCCCAAGTCCCGGCTGCCCTTTACTCCGAGTTGCCGCAACCGGCGCAATCGCCCCCTTGTATCGTGCCATCTCAACCAGAAGCACTTTCGTATGTGGCGGCGGAGCCATGCTTCCAGCTCGCGAACGGGCGCCCGCGCTTCGGCCAGCCGGAAATAGCCCCACCAGCCTCGCACGTATTGGTTCCAGTCGTCACGCAGTTGGTTGCTGGTGCGACTTCGCCTCGCGTCCCACAGTTCCCGTACCCGGTCCCTGAATCGCTCCACACTCTCCGGTGCTATTCCGATCCGCTTTCGGCGATCCAGTCGAAAGCCGGGGAACTTACGCTCCCAGACCCTCCCCGTTCCGCTCTTGGCGGCATTCACTTTCAGTCGCAGGTGCTTCTCGATCCAGCCCGTCAGCGAGGCCAGCGTGCGTTCCGCCGCCGACTGGCTGCTCACATAAACGTTGCAGTCGTCGGCATATCGGCAGTAGCAGTGCCCTCTTCGCTCNNGATCAAATGCAACACCCTTTTGTCGCGAATCGTGGTTCCGATCCGTCCCGCCAGAATGTCATGATTGACATGGTCGAAGAACTTTGTGATGTCTATATCCATCACCCAGTCCTTCCCTTCCTGCGCATGCTTCTGCGCGGCGCGCATGGCGTCCTGTGGGCTGCGTCCCGGTCGAAACCCATAACTGTGCTCGCTGAATTCCGGGTCGAAGATCGGCGTCAGCACTGTACCAACATCTGCTGAATGCACCGGTCCTGTACCGTGGGTATCGTGTCGAAGTAACCCTTTAAGTCCGCGTCGTACACAGCCTGAAAACCTTCTTTCAGATGACTGCGGATTTCCTCCAATGCCTGATGCGCCGAGCGCTTCGGACGGAACCCGTAAGAGCAATCTTCGAAGTCGGCTTCGAAGATCGGCTCCCGTATTCACAGGGTCGCCATCTGCACCACGCGGTCCCGCACTGTCGGTATCCCCAGTGGTCTCATCTTTCCGTTAGCTTTCGGTATGTGGACGCGGCGCACTGGTTGCGGCTGGTAAGTCTTCGCTCGCGGGGCTTCCTGAATCTCTCCAATAAACCCGCTCACGCCGGTTTCCCGCGCTTCAGTCTGTGCGATCGAAACACCGTCCACGCCCGGTGCGCCTTTGTTAGCCCGCACCCGCCTCCATGCCTCTTCCGGCACGTCCCGCCGATAAATCCGGTCGTACAACACGTAAAACCGGAACTTCGGCTCCCGCTTCGCCTTTTGATGCAGCTTTTGTCTCAGCAAAGAGAGTTTCTCCGGCATTCCAGCGACGCTTACCGCGCCATCGGTTGCCGCTTCTTCCGTAGTGTGGTTGCCCAAAGCGGTTCTCCTTTCCTCTTACTCGGCTTGTTTTCAGCGAGGCCCCTTGGCTCCATCCGCGTTACCGGACTTCCCCGCTACTACGGGCCTCTCCGACTCCCGGCACGGGCCGCCGCGGTTATTTGTTCCCGCCGGCGGTTGCTTTGTGTTGCCACGCCGCTCCCCTGCCGGGTCCCAGGTTCCTCAACTGATCTGTCCCTGCGCGCTGCACCCTCTCACCCCGGAAAGCCCGGCGACTGCGTTTACCCATTGCTTCATCGCCGGTTTCAGGCTTCACCCCATCTGGCGGGCTGGCCGCTTCCATTGCGTAACGAGGCCGAAACGGTTTTACTCGCATTGCGGCTCACAGGTTTGCTTTTCGGGGCTTCGTCACAGCGGATTGCTCCGCCTCACGCCCGATTGGCTACATGTCGAATGGGTTATTTACATGGTGAGTTCCTTTCATCTCACAAGATCAGCCAGGCTTCGCCTGGCGCACCCGTTTTACACTGATGCACGATAAAAACGCCGATAAAGACATTGCATAGATACAAGTGTGGCTCCGAATCCGGTCTTGAGCCGATGTTCGAGGCATGTTACGGTCGATTTCAGGCCGCTTTGCCCGCT
>PLEX01000177.1 GCA_003136575.1 Bryobacterales bacterium
GGAAATCGCGAAACTCACGGATCTTCCGGCGTGGACCGGCGGTGGTCACACCGGGAAATGGTGAGGTATCTCCAGCAGCGACGCAACTCCTTAGCGAGCTTTTGGCACGGGAATCACCGCATCTACTACCATCTCGGGCGGCGGTAGCAAAAGGGCCGCGGTCAACCTGCAGTGGAACGGAGACCGGTAAGTCACTTCGAGAGCGATACCGGTTCCGCGCGGCCCCAGTCATGTCACAGTCACGTTCGAAGGAAGGTTCCGATGGAACCGGGCCCTCGTCGGATTCGGCAGTTCATATGCACAAGCGCCTGTCCGCTCACTGAAACAGCGGCGGAGCGAACACGGCCAGATTTCGTCTCCAGAACCCTGTAGGAGTGAGTGCCCGGTCACAATGTCGATGAAGGGCACATTGTTCTGCTTGAGCGCGGCTTTGAATGCCACCACAGCCGGGCCAACCAGCGTGTTTTCGCTGCCGCAGGCAATCCGGAATACCCAAGTTCTCCCCGTGGCGCGTAGCCAACCGGAGCAGACACCTCCGCATTTTCCTGACTGAACAGAAAGAGGGCACGTCACGAGCAATATCACAAATACCGCCGCCGAGCGAGGGCGGTGTCTCTATCGCAATTCCTGCCATGAGTCCCCGACTCGTGGTCGTGGATCGATTACGCTTTGGTAAAGATAAAGCAACCGCAGGAATAGTCCGCCTCTGTGTAGTCCGCCGGATTGGCTTTGGCGTGATACTGCCCGGCATCATCTACAGCAGAAAATTTCGACAACTGTAATTCAGGGAAGTACTTCAGAATCGTCTCCGGACTGTGGACGCGATGAGCGTTGAAATAGGTAATCTGCCTGCCAACCGGAGTGGCGAAATACAGTCTGCCGCCTTTCGCGAGAACGCGCGACAATTCCGCGCAGGCTTTTATTGTTCCGAGCGGATCCAGTCGGTCGCCATACCGGCCGAGGCCAATGTGCTCGGCGTGATGGAGGCAGGAAAGCGAGCCGATTGAAGAGTCGGCGTAAGGCATTTGCAGAACACTGCCGGGCAGGCATTCAAAATTATCCAGGACTACGTGAAAAGGGCGGCGCCCCACGTAGGTCACCGGGGTTACGGCCGTGGCCATGGTCAGGAAGCGAAGGGAAGAGCCAACATCAATATGGACGGCGGGCTTCTCCGCTAAAAGGTTCCGGAACGCCCAGCGATCCATGTACACGTAATGCCTGTCGAAGACATGCGCATCCGGATCTCTGTCGAACAGGCATGGAGCACGACGAAGCGACGTGGAATTATTCTGGCCTTTCAGTAAGCTTTTATAGCGAAAGAAGTCTCTGGAATACCAGAACATGCCGCCCGCAAATGCCGCCGTTCTTTGAAGCGCTGCCCGAACCGCCATCCCGATAGCTCCCCGAATGATCAGGTTAGTGCAGGAAGCGCGCAGGCGCAAGAGGAAACTTGCACCGGTGTGTGCCTGCATACCTTGCCGTGTGCCGTCCTGAAAAAAAAATTTCCCTGCGTGGCCCGGTGAAGGTCATAACAATATTAAACCGGAACTACGTGGTGAGCACATGACCAATCCCGTACGCCAGGTTTATAGAATGCTCAAACGTCTGGCGTTTGGCGATTCAAACCTGCCGCGCCAATTCACCGTCGGCATGAATGACCCCCAGTCTGAAATCAGCGTCTGGCTTCACGGTTTAGGTGAACCCCATGAAGTAACGGACAGGCACGTTATGGCATGCGTCAAACCGATGACGATCGGAGTGGTGTTCGAGCCCGAGTGGGACACCGGAACGGGTTCGCTGGATCGCCTTTCCCTGAGATTTCGGGAGCGGCGCGGAAATCAACGCCTGGTCGGGGAAATATTCCTACAGGGTCCGGGTGAGGCCGCGCCCGCACCCGGGTTGCGATTGTTCGGCGTCCGAGGCAGCGCCAACTACTGCCTGCCTAAACTGCAACTCCGGCTCCATCAACTACATCTGCTGTACACACGATGGCGTTTCAACAATAACCCCGAAATCAAGGTCTCGCCGCGTGAGGCGCACGCGATGATCGTATTTTTTATCTGCCCGCGCCCGGTGGTGCTCGTGAGCGTGGTGCATGGGGATGAGGGCAACGTTTTTCCCATGAATCTGATGGGGCCGATCGGCGACGGGCGTTTCGCGTTCTCGCTGAACAGCACGCGGCACGCAGCGCCCATAACGGGCCGTGCGGGAAAGCTAGCCATCAGCAGCGTTCCGCTTGATATGGCACCGCTCGCGCGACAACTCGGGAAGAATCATTACAAGGATTCCATCGATATGACGCAGTTGCCATTCAAAGCAACGAAGTCGCCGGAATATGGTCTTCCCGTGCCGGATTTCGCCGTTCGCGTTCGCGAAATGGAAATCGAATTCAAAGAGAGACTGGGGAGCCACACGTTTTTCATCACGCGACTGGTCCATGACGAACGCTTTTCCGCGTCGCCCGAGTTCTTCTATGTTCATGGTATTTATCAGGCCTGGCGCATCAGGAATGGCATCGCTGCGCTGGCTTGACGCGCATGACACAGCTGTCACAGGAAGACCCCCTGTGTCCGCCACCGCCGGGCGATGCGGTCTTCAACTCAGGCCTCAATGCGTGGGAGCTAAGCCGGTATGCGGATGTACAGGCGGCGCTGCGGGAATCCGCTTTATGGCCGGTCGCCGCAATGAAGCGGAGGAACCTGAAGATCCCCGACGAGACCGCGCTTCAGGCTTTGCGCGCACGGGTGCTGGAGGCGTTTTCCCGCTCAAGGCTGATTCAGTGGCAGACGCAGATCGAACAAGTGGCGGAGACGTTGCCGACCCCGTGCCCTGTCGACCTGGTAACCGAATTCGCGGAACCGTTGTGTGTGGCCAGTGCGGAGATCGTCACCGGATCGAGTCCCGGCGATCGTGCGCCCCTGCTGGCCGCCGCGCGCATCGTTTCGCGCGCCGCAGCCGAGCCTTACGACGAGACGCTCCGATTGCGCGCCACGCAGGCGGATGCCGAGTTAGACCGCTACTTCCAGGACGCAGCCATCCCGATGGCCGGGCCAACATTTGTAGCGTTGTCCCGAACGGTCGCCTGCCTGCTGGCCAGCGGATGGCTGGCGCTCTTTCGTCATCCGGCCGAGCTTGCGCAACTTCGGACCAGTCCGGACCGGATTCCGAAAGCGATTGAGGAAATTCTTCGCTACGCGTGTCTTCCACAGTCCGTTTTTCGCCACGCCTCGCGACCCCTCGCGCTTTGTGGCCTGCCGATCGCGGAAGGTGACCGCCTGATTCTGCGAATTGCCGCCGCCAATCGCGATCCCCTGCAGTTTTCCGACCCGGATCGCTTCGATAGCGCCCGGCGCGAATCGCCTCATCTTTCGCTCGGCTTCGGCCTGCATTCCTGCGTTGGTGGCGCGCTGATACGCATGACGGCTGCCGCTGCAACCAGGGCCTTTGTGGAAAGATTCGGCGCCTCGGGAATATGCGGCCCCGTGGAATGGCAAGGCGGCGCCGGTTTCCGCTCACCATCCACGCTGCGCGTTCAATAGGGGAGACACACAGCGAGTTTCTTGTGCCGCTGGCCCGATTCGCGAGGTCTCAGACAGAGAATGTGGCTCGTTTATTTGCTCGCCGGCGCGGTTATTCCTCTGCTGATTAGCCCCGGACTGCTTTTTCACTACGACATCGCTCCGAAGATCGTTCTGCTCGCCGCGGCCGCCGCATTGGCGCTTCTGCGCTTTCGCGAACTCCCGGGCGAAGCGACCGCGTTGTGGTCCCGTCGGGAAGGGCGCTGGTTCATCGCTCTCGCCGCCGCACAGTTGACATGGTTTGGTATTACGGCTGCTACCTCGACGCGACCGTGGCTATCGCTATTCGGTTCGGGTTGGCGGAGGTTCGGCTTCATTGAGGCTTTGAGTCTGGTGGTCATAGCGATCGCCGTCTCCGCCGCGCTGTCGGCACGGCCGGGAGGTATCAGGCCATTGCTGCGCGTTATTGTATGCGCGGGACTGCTCGGCTCCGTTTACGGCATTTCCCAGTATTTCGGTGTCGATCCCTTACAGCCTGCGACTGTCTACCTGGCTCATGCGGGTGACTCGACAATCGTCCGACCGCCAGGCACGATGGGACACGCCGACTATTTCGGCTGGTGGCTGGCGATAGAGTTCTTCTGCTCCATAGCTCTCGCAAAAATCGACCTCGGGCCGTGGAAGCGCCTGGCTACGATAACAGCGGTGTGCGTGGGCGTCGCCGTGCTTCTCAGCGGGACGCGTGCGGCGATGCTCGCCATTGTCGTCGGGCTCGTCGGCATGGCTTTGGAATCGCCGTCCTCTATTCGCTTTCGCCGCAGGCACTTCGCGGCCGCTGGATTGGCCGTGATTCTGTTAGCGGCGTTTCTGGTATCCCCGGCGGGCGCACGACTACGCGCGCGAGCGGTCTGGGCCGGAGACGAACCGGCGGGTGGCGCGCGGCCGCTCATTTGGCGGGACAGTCTGCGCATGGCGGCGGCAAGGCCCGTACTTGGTTTTGGCCCCGAAACATTTCTCGCGGCATTCGCGACTTATCAATCCGAAGATCTCTCGCGTCTGTTCCCTGATTTTCATCACGAATCGCCCCATAACGTACCGCTGGATGCGCTCACGTCGATGGGTGCGCCAGGGCTGTTGCTTGTGGCTGCCTGGGCGGCATTGGCGGGATTCGCAGTGGCAGGGGCGCGGCGCGCCACATCGCCAATTGCGGCTCCTCTATTGGCTGCGCTGATCGCTTCCGCCGCCGCCGGCATGTTCAGCGCGGCCTCGCCGTGTCCGGTGCTGCTGAGCCTTCTGGTCATCGGCATCCTGATTGCATCGTGTTCGCCCGAAACGCGGCAAACGGACGCGCCGCGGAATGACGGCGCCCGGTTGCGGTGGCTTCTGTACCCGATTTGCGGATCTCTTGCGCTCACTCTGGTCGCGTTTGGCGCGGTATACGCGGTAATGGAATTCCGGCTGGATCGCTTCAAAGAGAATCCCGGCGCATCTTCGTATCAATCACTGCTGGAGGTTTCCCTCCCCGGCGCGGCGGACGATCTCTACGCGTCGCGCGTCCTGCAACAGGAATGCGGAAAGCGCGGCAGCTTTGTGGAATACGTCATGTGCACGCAGCAGGCCGTGCGGGCGGGCGGACGGGCTCTCAGAACTGCGGACGACATCGCGAATGCCTGGTACAGTCTTGCGATGCTGAGCGCTTCCCAGAACGACATAAGAGGGACCCGCAGGGAAATTGAGGCTGCGGTATCGGCCTCACCCAACTGGTTCAAGCCGCATTGGGCGCTCGCCAGGCTGCTTTTGCAGACAGGAGAGACAAGACAGGCCAACGCCGAGGCTACCCGCGCGGGGTTTCTCGATTCCAACCGCGACCCGGAGGTGGTCAAAACTCTCCAGGACCTTACTGCACGGCAAAGATGAGGCGTTTTACAATTCTTTTACAATTCGGGCATAGCTGCCGCTCCCCGAATGTCGGATACTGGTTGCGAAATGACTCCACATCGTCCGTATTCCGTCAAATCCCCATCGTCCGGTTGGTTCATTCCGTTGCAGATTGCTCTGCTCACTGCCATGGCAGCCTGCCCGGTGTTCGGCCAGGCTCCTTCCATCAATCCGGCCGGCGTTGTCGATGCGGCCAGTTTCGCGCCCGGCCGGCCTGTCTCCGCCGGCAATGTCGTGGCGATTTTCGGGTCCAATCTCGCCACGCAAATCGCGACGGCTGACACGGTGCCGTGGTCGTTTACCCTGTCGAATGTTTCGGTGACGTTTAACGGGATCACCGCGCCGCTTCAGTTCGTTGCCCCCGGTCAGATCAACGCCCAGATCCCCTGGGAGGTTCTACCGGCAGGCACCAGTGGAACGGTCAACGCGGTGGTCACGTCGCAAGGCGTGCCTTCCGCACCACAGCCGGTGGTAGTCAATCTGTTCGGGCCTGGCGTCTATACGTACAATAACCACGCGATTGCCATCAATATCACGGACCCGACCAGCCAGCGCTACGGAGCTTTCGCCGCGCCGACGGGGACGGTCGGCACGTATCCCGCTTTTCCCGCTCAGGTGAACGACGTGCTGTTCGTTTATGCCGGCGGGCTCGGGGCGGTGAGCGCCGCCCCCCCCGACGGGGCTGCCGCGACGACGACCGTGACCACTAACACGACGCCTACGGTTTTGGTCAACAATGTTCCCGCTGCGGTCTCGTTCTCGGGCCTGGCGCCCGTGTACCCCGGCGTATATCAGATCAACCTTCAGGTGCCGCAGGTAGCTTCGGGCAACGCACTGCCGTTCCAGATCCAGATTGGCGGCATCACGAGCACGAGCGCCGCGAACATCGCGGTCCAGTAAGTAAACGAACGGTCCCCGTTGTTCCGGTTGCATAGAGTGTGAGGTCCAAGAGAATTGGACCGGTACCGCCGGGCCAGGCAATCGTGGACCAATCCTTCGACGCTGTCGATTTCGCAATCTATCTCCGTGCACGCTGGCGCCTGGTTGCGATCTGTTGCGCCTCAGCACTCGTCCTTGCCGGGATCACAGGCGCGATGTTGCCGAAACGCTACACGGCAACGGCGACACTGATCATCGACCCTTCAGCCGGAATGGATCCGCGCGCAGCGCAGGCAGTGAGTCCCGTGTATCTGGAATCGCTGAAGACTTATGAGAGCTTTGCCACCAGCGACACGCTGTTTTTGCGGGCGCTCGAGGAACTGGATCTGCGCAAGAAATATCCAGGCAGAAGTGTCGAATCCCTGAAACGCCAGGTTCTGAGCGTTTCGAAACCGGCCACTACCCGAATCATTGAGATCAGCGCCACTCTGAACGATCCGATGGCGGCCAAACACCTGGCGCAGTTCATATCGGAACAAACGGTCGCGCTGAATCGTTCGTTGGAGCAGCACTCCGGCGACGATGCCGTGAAGGAAGCGGGAGCGGTCGTCGAACGCGCCGAAGCGAGGCTGCAAAACGCCATCAAGGCGAGCGCTGCGGCCAACTCGGACCAGCCCATTGAGGCGCTTTCAACGGATCTGAAAAGCACTTCGGAGCTGAAATACAGCGTGCAGGGCGATCTTACACGATCTCGTACCGAACTGGCGGACCTGATCTCGCAGCAGCCGACTTTTAAGGCTGGAGACGAAGAGAAGGCCGACTGGAATGCCAGGGAGATTACGGCGATGCGGGCGCGCATCAAGGAACTGGAAGAGCAGGAAAAGGCACTGGAGACAGCGGTGGCGGAAAAAGCCGTCAGGCTGGAACGTACTAAGCCTGGACGGGACTCACTCGATGCGGAACAGCGCCTTGCTACAGCCGACCTCGAGAGCGCACGCGCGAGACTTGGAGAGATACGGGCTTCATCTGTATCGCGAGGAGAGCGGCTGGAGGTGCTCGACCCCGGCATCGTTCCAGAGAAGCCATCGTTTCCGAATGTGCCCCTCATCTTGCTGGTAGCTCTCGCCGTTTCTCTCCCGGCGTCGATCCTGTACCTCGCTATCGCATTCGGATACGGCCGCGCGGTTGCGGCCCGCGCCGAACGCGTTTACAGTCTGCGGTAACACGAATGGCCACAGGGACCCGGAACCGTGCGGACATCGTCTCGCCCTTGGAATCGGTTCCGGCTGTCGTCATCGGAGCGTGGAGCGCCGCGGTCGCTCTCGCGCCCAACCCGTGGACCAAGTTGGCGCTGGTTGCGCCGGCCGTCGCGGGTAGCGTGATCTGGTGGGCTGTACTCAGGCCGCAACGCTGGCTCGCCCTCTTCTTCGTCTGCCTGCTGTTGACGCCGCCGCTACCCCTGCCGCTGGGAGACTCCGGCGTACATACCGCGCCAATCCTCGCCGCACTGGGCGTATTTGCGGGAATATTGCGCATGAATCAGTGGCGAACGCTGATCACGCCGTTGACCGCATCATTCGGGTGTTTTCTGGCCGCGATCGCGGTGAGCCTTTCATTCGCGGCGTTATATTCCGACACTGCGGTAGCTTCCCGTTCGCTGCTGCGGGTCGGGTTGTTCGCGATCGGCATCTTCGTTTACGCGTGGGCGGCAGCCGGGCCGCGCGAATCGGACGGTAATTCACTGCGCTTCGTGCGTTTTCTCTTCGGGGTTTCCGTGATAGCGGGACTGTTTGCGTGTGCCGACTTCTACTACCAGTTTCCGGCCCCGGCGGGTTTTGAAGACCAGTTCGTGTGGCTTGACGAGGGAGTGTTCCGGCGTGCGCAGGGGTTGTTCTACGAAGCCAGCACGTTGGGCAACTTCTGCGCGTTCTTTCTGGTGATGACGATGGTGGGGTTTTTCCGTCCCCGCGCTGAATCGCCGTGTGCGAAGCCGGTGCTCGCGGCAGGCGGAGTAGTTTTTGCCGGAGCGCTGATTCTGTCCTATTCGCGGGCATCGATTGTTGCGGTGCTTGCAGCTTGCGCGGCATTCGCGTTCCTGAGGCGCGCCCGTATCGGACGATTTCTCGCTGGTGCGGGCATCGCCGCGACGACGGCGGCACTGGTTGTCCGAATCGCTCTGCCGTCGTTCGCCGTGAGTTACTGGGATCGCATTCATTATTCATTACAATATGTTCTGTCGAGGCCCAACGGCGTTCTATCCGGACGTTTGGCCACCTGGACCGTTCTGACAGACTTCATTGCCAGCCAGCCCTGGCACGCGGTTTTCGGCGTCGGCTACAAAACCCTCCCTTATACTCACTTCGTTGGTACGGAAGTGATCGCCGACAACACCTACCTGAGTCTTCTTGTAGAAACTGGCCTGGTCGGGCTGGTCGCGTTTCTGGCTCTGAACGGATTCATTCTGCGCGCGGGACTTCGCGCGGCGCGGTCGGGGAATCCGCGCGCGGCCTTTCTGGGCGAATGGATCTTCTGCTTCTGGGTCGGCGAAATGGTCCAGATGCTATCGGGAGACCTGATCACTTACTGGCGCGTTCTGCCGGTTTACTTCTGCGTGTTGGGGATGGCTGTGCGCGAAACGGACGGCGAGCGGTGAGAATTCTGTTCGCGGATCAGT
Organism: Bryobacterales bacterium; assembly: GCA_003136575.1. Taxonomy (GTDB): domain Bacteria; phylum Acidobacteriota; class Terriglobia; order Bryobacterales; family Bryobacteraceae; genus BOG-234. Next base: position 9,010 of record PLEX01000177.1, read on the forward strand.
TCAGCGAACTCGGCGGCGCGCAATTGGCGCTTCTGGATGTCCTCGACGAGGCAACGCGCCGCGGATGGCGGGCTGAGCTGATGGCGCCCGGCAACGGGCCACTGCATTCGGCGTGCGCCGACCGGGGGATTCCGTCCTGGCCCCTGCCGTTCGCTGGATACTTCAATGGAGGCAAGACCGTGCACGATGTGCTCCGGTATGGCATCGATACTGCACGGGCCGTCCGGTCGCTGGGGGAAGCTGCGGCGCGATTTCAGCCGGATGTGATCTATGTGAACGGACCGAGGGTGCTGCCCGCGGCTGTTCTGGCGGCTCGCTCTCAACAGCGCCCGGTGGTTTTTCATCTCCACAGTTATCTGGATCGCGGGTATTCGCGCCGGATCGCCCGTTTGTGCGTAACCGGCAAGTCTGCGAGAGTCATTGCGATCTCCCGATTCGTCGCCCAGCCGTTCTCCCGCTTGGGCGCAGACGACCGACTGCGCATTATTTACAACGGCGTGCGCGATCACGGCTTTGTCCCGCGTCCTCGCCCGGGTCCGGCCTGTATTGGAATACTCGGCAGAATCTCGCGTCAGAAGGGACATCTCGACTTCGTGCGCGCGGCGAGGCGGATGGCGATGGCAAGACCGGAGTTACGGTTCCTCGTTTTCGGCGCGGCGATGTTCGGCGACGACCACTATTCACAGGAAGTTCGCGCCGCCGCGCAGGTAGTCCCCATTGAATTTCGGGGTTGGGCAAACGATGTATCCGCGGCACTTCATGAAATCGACATTCTGGCCGTCCCATCAGGCCCGGCAGAAGGAGCTACGCGGGTAATCATGGAAGCCTTCTCAGCTGGAACACCCGTAGTCGCATATCCTTCGGGCGGAATTCCGGAGTTGGTGCGCGATGGCGAGACGGGAATGCTCACGGCGACGCCCGGACCCGAGGCGCTCGCGGATGCACTCAGCCAGTTGCTGGACGACGCCGGTCTGGCGAGGCGACTGTCGCTTCAGGGCCGCCGCGAGTGGGGCGGGCGTTTCCGCCTGGACCGATGCCAGCGCGAAATCTGCGATTTTATTCAGGGGCCCCTTGTGTCGTCAATGGCCGCGAACGGTCTGTCAACCACCAGCGAAGCCCGCTCCGGGCGACGGGCGGCAGCGTCCGCAAGTGATGCAGGACGCGTCGCGCCATAAACCAGACCTGATCCGCCACATTCCGTGAACGCGACCGCAGTGTATGCCGGGCTACGTGCGCTTCCGGAGCGGACACGGGTAGCCGCACGGGAAATACACGACGCGCGGCGATGCGGCAACGGTCCCGGTTATTCCGCGCCAAGCAGAGATTGAGAAACAGCTCGTCTTTATTTGGGCTCTCGATTGGAGAGAACGCGAACAAACGGAGCCAGCGCTCCACATTTGGCGGCAGTGCCCGGATGTAGCCTTCGACGACCGGATTGACATCGCAGGCGAACCATTCCTTCGCAAGGCGTAATGAGATCGATTCGGCGAGCCGCTCGGATGGCGCACCTTCCTCGCGCCACTCGCGCCAGAACTTGCAGTCGCCCGCGCTGTCGTGCAGAACGCGGGCGAGTTCGTAAACGTGACAAATCCGGAGATTACCTCCTAACAGATGGCGCAGGGTATGCCAGGCGGCATAAGTGAGGCCGTCCACCGGGTTCAGTGCCGGCAATGCGATGCCATCGAATACGCCCAACCTTCTTCGATTCCAGAATCCGTCCGCGCCATTCACCAGGAATCCCAGGTTCGGATTCCAGAACCGGTAATGCAATTCCAGCGCCAGAGGCTGATCCGGATCGTAGTAATCGCCGCGCCAGCGCCATCCCGTCCGGCGAATCATCACGGGATGGTGGTCGGCGCTTTTGTCGGCGGACCAAACCGGTTCATACCCGAGCGATGCCGCCGTTTCGGCCGCTGCTGTGGCGGACTCGGGCGAGCAGTACAAATCGATATCGTATTGCGGCCTGTAACCCAGGCCGCTGTTGCGGAAACCCGCATGGGTCAGGCCTTTGAGAACGAGGAACTCCACCCCGCGCGAGCGCATTGCCCGGTCGATTCCTGCGTGCTCTTCCACAATGCGTGCGTGGCGGGCGGCATGGCGCGCGAGACGGGAATCGATGCGGTCGCGGACCGTCTCCGGCATGATCCCGCGGCAGCGGTGTGCGAGGGGCAATGTGATATGAGCCTCGTCGGTGAGCAGAAGCAGCTGCGTCCATTGATCCGGGGAAAGACCCCGCAAGAGCTCCGTACGATCTTCGCTGAAGTTCAGGCTTCCGACAACTGTCGGCAGCATTGACGAAGCCGCAGTTTGCCGCATCAGGCTTCATCCACGGGCAGCGCGCGCAGGGCGGCTTCGGCTTCGGCGAGATCCGAATACCGCAGGAGAACCGAGGGCAACGAAGCGAAATGACGGAGCGTGGCCCGCTGATTTCGCCGGATGGCCTCATTGCCGAAAAAAACGGCAGCATCGAGGCGGCGCAACGTCTCTTCGACCGGTATAGGTTCGACGACTGCCGCACCGGCCGGGCGACGCTCCAGGAAAACCAGATGACGCGCGCGGGCGGTAATCGCAGTCGCAAGGTTCAGTTTCCCTGTGTCAGCCTCAATGGAAAGGCGCTGGTTTGGACGGAGCGCAGCCGGGTACGCTTCGAGCTCGGGAAATAAGTCTCTGGCCGATTCCCGAAACCGAATGGAAAAAGGGCGCCCGACCAGCGTGAAATCGGGCGAATCGTGCAGAAAATGGGTCGCATCTCCCGAAAGATATGTCCAGCCACGCCGCGCGCAGGCAAAGGCGAGACATGTCTTGCCGGCATTGCCTTCACCGCATAACACAATCGCACGGCCGTTCAGTGCGACGCACGAAGCATGGGCGAAGGCAAAGTGCCGCGGCGCCAGCAGCAGATAAGCCAGGGGCTCCAGGAAGTGGTAGCGCACATAATCGGCGTCCGACGCGAGATCGGCGCTTAAGTTGGCTTCGCCCCAGCCCTCGGTAAGGCAGGCCACCGCGCGGTTATCGGGGCCGTGATCGACGTACATCCACGCGGCATCGAACGCGACGTTGGGCGGAGACCGGGAGGCCTCGGCACTACCGGCCGATACTGTGATTCGCAGCCGTACCGGCGCGCCTTGGGAGAGTCGGGGATAACGTTCCCAGCCAGTCCTGGCCGCTGCCATTACATCCGGCGAGTTTGTCTCAACTTCCACGCAAAAACCCATCGGATAGAACACCGACCGCACCGTGGACGTCAATATCCCGCCCTCAGGCGTGGATAACGACCTGCGGGACGGACTGTTCACCAAGGATGTCACAGAGCCTGTTGGCTTGGACTCCGCCGCGCCGGCGGGCGGAACACTTAGGCGGCGATAACGCGAGGCGTTTCGGAGAACGGGGAATCCGCCTCCCTGCATTTTGTCCGGCGTCCCCGCAGAACCGCATTCAGCTTGCGTCGCGCATTCACGATGTATGCCTTCGCGCCGCTCGGATTCGAAAGCGTCAATTCGCGGGTGATGAGCGCCAGCGGTAGTCCGTGCCCGTAATGCAGAGCCATGACGCGAGCTTCCAGCGGAGTCAGGGTCTTGTGAATCAGCCGCCACATCGCCGCGAAAGACTGGGTATTCGCCAGATTTTCGTATGTCTCGGTACCATCGGAACCGGCTACTCCCGGCGACACGAGGTCCGCTCCGTCCACCGGGTCCCTGCCGCACTTCTTGAGCGCATTCATGCAATAATTGCGCGTAATTACGTAAAGCCAGGTCGACAGGCTGGATTCCCCGCGAAATGTGTGCATGTACCGGAAGGCGCGCAGGAACACTTCCTGGGCCAAGTCGTTCGAACCTTCCCGGTTTCGGGTCAGGCGTCTGCACCAACTCAATACGCGCGGATGATAGCGGCGATACAGCTCCGCAAACAATTCGTCGCCATGTTGCGGGTCGGCCTGATTTCGCAGGAGAAACATCAGCCCTTCGTCGCCGATTGATTCCATCTCCTCGCGTCCGACACTGCAAACGGCCTCACAAAGATCCCAACTGTGCTCCATGAATCGATGGTAGGAACTGGCGGAAATGCAGTTGTGCCGGATTTGTAAACAGATTGTGAAAACTGGAGGCTGCCCCGGTAATCAGTCCCCCGCAGCCAGCCCGGCCGAAGTCTGAATTGGCCGCATGAGAACCGGTCCTGACGTTGATTTCCCTGCCACTTGGGGGCGCCGTCGCCACATTTCTCCCAGCGCCGCGATAAATCCCGTTTCAAAGGCGGCTTCGGAATACTTGCCTGCGCAACAGATCGATGCCTCGGGGTCCATCAGAGACTCGATTCGGTCGAAGGTTTCGAGTGCATTTCCGAGTGAGGCCTCGGTCCGCTCCGGATAAAGAAGGCCGCGCCCGTTTTCTATAATCTCCATGGCTCCGCCGCGAGCAAGAGCGATCACTGGCTTGCCGCTAGCCAACGCCTCCACCATGGTGATTCCGAAATCTTCCTCGCCCGGGACTACCAGAGCACGGCATCGGGAGTACAGATGGCGAAGCTCTGTATCCGCCACATGGCCGCAGAATTCCACATTCGGACCCGACAACTTGTTCAGACGCTTATATTCGGGCCCCAGCCCCACGATTTTGAGCTTCCGCCCGGATCTCGCAAACAGGCGGATCGCATAGGTCTGGCTCTTGTAAGGAACCAGTTCACCCACCATCAGGAAGTAGTCCTCCGGCGATTGGAATTGGAAAGTATCCACCGCGACTGGCGGATAGACTACCGTGGATCGTCGCCTGTATGTGCGCCATATACGACGCCCGACGTTCCGGCTATTCGCCATGAAACCGTCCACGCGTGCGGCGCTTGCAAAGTCCCACAACCGCATGTAGCTGGCAACGGGCGCGAGCGCCACGCGCTTTAGCGTGCTTTCACCGAATTCGCGGCGATACGCGGGATAAAGTTCCCACAAGTACCGCATCGGAGTATGGCAGTAACAGAAATGCCGCGAGCTAGCGGACGTCAACACTCCCTTCGCGGGCCCGGATTCGCTGCTGATGACCAAATCGTAAGAGCGCAGGTCGAAATCTTCGAGCGCCATCGGCATCAGGGGCAGCAGAGACCGGTATGCGGCCCGAAACGGATTCAGAAACGACGCCTTGACGGTATGGCTGCGAATCAGGGGTGAAACGGCCTCCGGATCGTAAAACAGCGTGAAAATATCGGCTTCGGGGAACAGCCGGCATATCCCCTCGAGAACTTTTTCGCCTCCCCGCATCCCCAGCAGCCAGTAATGGATCAGAGCTACTCGCATCGACTTAATCCCTCAGACACTCCGGACGGAACTGCGGAACAATCGCCGCGCCGGAATTCGTTCCACGGGTGTCCGGAGAGTGTCTATCTCATCAGGTGGCATCGCGCAAGGTAGTTTTCTTCTTTCCCGCATTTTCGAGCCAGGAAGCGACGGCGCCGCTCGGCATTCTGGCGGTGGCAACGCCGTTACTGCGCGCCGGGTACCAGGTGCGGATTATCGACTCCACCATTACCCCCGGTTTTGAACAGCGCGTGGTCGAGGAGATGCGCGACGCGCTCTGTTTAGCCGTCTCGCTCGTCACCGGGCCGATGATCCGCGAAACCGTGCGCGTGGCCCGGGCTATCAAGCTGCGCTATCCCTCGAAACCCATCATTCTTGGCGGGTGGCATCCGTCGCTGCTTCCGGACCAGACTCTGGCGGCGGATTGCGTCGATATTGTAGTGAAGGGCCAGGGTGAAGACGCATTTCTCGAAATAGTCGATCGCATCGGCGCCGGCGAATCCATGGCGGGTATTGAAGGCACCGGATACAAGGAAGAGGGCCGCCTGCGTTTCAACAAGCCCCGCGCTCTCAAGCCAATCCGCGAGTTGCCTCCGAAGGCTTATCACCTGGCCGATTTCGACGCTTATGAGAAAGTCTGCGGCCGCCGGTGGGCCATGTATACGTCCAGCCTCGCCTGTCCTTACAATTGCGCCTACTGCACGAACGACGGCGTGTATGGGCGCAAGTGGAACGCTCTCGATGCCGAACAGGTTGCCGAGGAGGCCACGGATCTGGTGAGTCGCTATGGCCTGCGTCTTCTGTGGATTGTGGACGACAATTTCCTGGTGGATCGCGATCGGGCCGTAGGTGTTGCCGAAGGCATTCTGCGCCGCGGTATGCAGTTCGACTGGAGCATCCAGGCGTCCACCAATCTGGTTAACCGGCTGACGGTGGAAGAGCTGAAATTACTAAAACGCTCGGGTCTATCGCAGGTTTCTCAGGGCGCCGACAGCGGATCGCCGAAGGTCATGCACCTGATGAACAAAGACTTTCAGAAGGTCGAGACCGTTTATGAAGCCGCCGGCCGTCTGACCGAGGCCGGCATACGGCCATCGTTCAACATGATTTTCGGCTTCCCCGGCGAAGAAGAGGAAGATCGCCGCGACTCGATCCGTATGATCATGGACATCTGCCGCCGGTTTCCAGGCGCGGAGTTCTGGACCAACATCTTCACTCCGTATCCCGGGTCACCCATCATGCAGCGAGCATTCGAACTCGGGATCGAGGTTCCAAAGACCCTGGAGGGCTGGGCCGACTTCTTCCCGCGTTATACCGTCCTGCCATGGCTCAAAGGCGGCCGTCACAGCGAACTGCAAACCATGCGCGAATATCTGCGTCTGGCATTCCATCGCGTGCCCATCGGCGTCCGCAAAACGAGTCGTCTGGAGCGAATAGTCCACGGCATGATCGGGGTCACGGCACGATGGCGTCTCGACCACGACTATTATTCCTATCCCATGGACCTCAAGTTTAAACAATGGGCCGCGCGTCTGGTAGCGCCACCGAAACCCAAGGTGGACGCGCAGCGGCTGGAGTCGGAAGTAGTCACATGCTGACGCCGCGGGTTCTTTTGACGCACGCGAATCACGTCCGATCCGACGCGAAACAGGAGGCGCGGATGCAGCCGTATCCGCCCCTGCAGACGCTGCTGGCTGCGGCCGTTTTGCGTGAACAGGGAATTCCGGTGTCGTATTTCGATCCCGCATTGGAAGCCACATTGGAAGACGTCCGCGCGGGATTCCTTGGGGCCATCGCGCGTGAAGAGCCGAATCTGGTCGTCGTGTGTGACGACGACTTCAACTTTCTTACCAAGATGTGCCTCCTGCATAACCGGACTCTCGCGATCTGGATGGCGGAAACGGCGCGGGAGGCGGGAATCCCGGCCGTTGCCCACGGGTCCGATTCGACCGATCACGCCGCGTTCTACCTGGATTCGGGCTTCGCGGCTGTGATCACCGGAGAAGTGGAGAACGGCTTACTCGAATGCGTCCGGAGTCAGCCGTTGAGCTCCATCGGTGGTCTGGTGTTTAGAAATGCGGATGGCACCCTTCATTACGGCCCCAAGCCAACCCCGCGGACCGATCTTGACGCTCTTCCGCTACCGGCCTGGGATCTCGCCGACATTCCTCGCTACCGCGACCACTGGAAGGCTGCCCACGGTTATTTCTCGCTGAATATGGCGTCGAGCCGGGGTTGTCCGTTTCACTGCAACTGGTGCGCCAAGCCCATCTACGGCGACGGCTATCGCGCGCGGTCGCCCCGGGCGGTGGCGGCGGAGATGATGTTCCTCCGCAACGCCTACCAACCCGACCAGATCTGGTTCGCCGACGACATTTTTGCGCTTTCATCGCGATGGACGTCCGAATTCGCGGATGAAATCTGTCGAATTGGCGCACGGATTCCGTTCAAGATGCAATCCCGTTGCGACCTGATGACACGCGATTCGGTGGCCGATTTGCGCCGGGCCGGATGCGCGGAAGTGTGGATGGGTGCGGAATCCGGCTCCCAACGAATTCTGGATGCCATGGAGAAAGGCATCTCGGTCGCCGACATTTACAAAGCGCGCGAGAACCTCCGACGCGAAGGTATTCGCGCTTGTTTCTTTTTGCAGTTCGGCTACCCCGGCGAAGAGTGGGGCGAGATCGACGAGACGATCCGAATGGTGAGGGAAGCCGGGCCGGACGATGTGGGTATCTCGGTTTCTTATCCGTTGCCTGGCACGCGATTCCATCAGATTGTAGGGGCGCAACTTGGAGGGCAAGCCAACTGGAGACAAAGCGGCGACCTCAGCATGATGTTCCAGGGAGCCTACTCCACCGATTTTTATCGTGCTCTCGCGGACGCGATCCACCTGGAAGTGCGCGGGACCACCACAAGTTCCGCGAGTTCGGCCAGCGCAACTGATTCATGGCGGCGCGTACATGAATTGCTCGAAAGCGCCAGGCTCGCCGAGGTGGCGTGATGCGCCTGCTGCTGACCCACGGCTACTTCCTCGCCGAAGATCCGAAGGAACAACAGATCATGAGGCCCTATGCGCCTCTGGGTATTCTTTATCTTTCTTCCCACTTGCGCGGACAGGGTTTTGACGTGGACGTTTACGATTCCACATTTGGAACCTTCGCGGAGTTGTCTGCCAAACTTGCGGCTGGCCCGGCGGGAGTCGTCGGCATCTATGGCAATCTGATGACCCGCGGGAATGTCGTCAGGATTGCGGAGGTTGCCAAAGCCGCCGGATGGCTGGTAATTCTTGGCGGCCCCGAACCGGTCAATTACGCCGCCGAGTTTCTGGCGGCAGGAGCCGACCTGATCGTCGCCGGTGAAGCGGAACATTCTCTCGAACAACTTATGCGGGCCGATTTCGACCGCGCCGCGTGGGCCGCAATTCCGGGGCTCGTATTCATGGCCGATCACGGCATCGTGAACACCGGATCACCGCAGTTGATCGCCAATCTGGACACTCAGCCATGGCCCGACCGCGAGCGGGTCGATATTCCCCGCTATCTGGAGACATGGCGGATTCACCATGGAGAATCTTCCATTTCCGTGATTACGGCGCGCGGGTGCCCTTACCAGTGCAACTGGTGCAGCCATTCCGTCTATGGCCACTCGCATCGGAGGCGCAGCGCCGTTTCGGTGGCTGCCGAAGTGGAATGGCTGGTCGATCGTTATCGGCCCGACATGTTGTGGATAGCCGACGACGTTTTCACTATCCATCATGGATGGCTTTCCGAATACGCGAACGAGATGGCCCGGCGTGGAATCCGAATTCCGTTCGAATGCATCACGCGCGCCGATCGCGTGAACGAACTTGCCGCGGATCTGCTGGCATCGCTCGGCTGCTTTCGTGTCTGGATCGGCTCCGAGAGCGGATCGCAGCGAATTCTGGACGCCATGCAGCGTGGCGTTACGCTGGCTCAGGTCCGCAATGCCGTTTCGCTTTGCAAATCGCGCGGGATTGAGACCGGCATGTTCCTGATGTGGGGTTACGATGGCGAAGAGATTCACGACGTCGAGGCAACTGTCGACCACGTGAAACAATGCCGCCCCGACGTTTTTCTCACCACGATTTCATATCCGATCAAAGGCACGCCGTATTTCAATAAGGTCCGCGACCGGGTTGTATCTCCCGGTCCGTGGCGTGAATCGACCGACCGGGAGTTTCGCATTCGGGGCCGCCATTCGCGGGAGTTTTACAGGCATGCCGACGATCTCCTCAGGAGCGAAATGGCCGAGACTCCCGACAACGTCCATATCGCCGCGGTCCGGCAGGGCCTCGCACTCACCTCCGGGGAGATTGAGGCGTGACAGTTCTTTCCGGGCAGGGATTCGACCGCATCGCGAGGGAGTATGCGACTCTGTGGACGGGAACAAAGGCGGGACAACTCCAGCGCGAGGCAGTTTGGCGTCACACATCTCACGTGTTTCAATCCGGAAACCGCGTTCTCGATCTTGGGTGCGGGGCGGGTGAAGATGCGCTCATGCTGACGGCGCGTGGAATTCACGTAACCGGCATCGATGCATCGGTAGAAATGGTCCGAATCGCATGTGAGCGGGGAGTAGATGCGCGACATCAGGCCATCGAAAATATCGCCGGGATTCCCGGGATGTTCGATGTTGTCTGGTCGAATTTCGGCGCGCTCAACTGCGTTGAACGATTACCGGACCTGCGTGAGCTACTCACGCGCGCGGTAAACCCCGGGGGCTGGCTGGTTGTTTGTCTCATGAGCCGCGTCTGTTTGTGGGAAACGATCTGGTATGCGCTCCACGGGCGTTTCCGCAAGGCTGTGCGTCGTTGGAGTGGAGAGGCAAAATCATCGGTTGCCGAACGCGTTTTCTACCCAACCGTTTGGTCCGTGGGCCGCGCTTTCGCACCGGATTTCACGCTGGTATCCGCGAATGGTATCGGCTTCGCCGTGCCCCCTTCCTACGTGACCGGAATCCCCAACGCAGTTATGGATCGCCTGGCTGCGCTCGACGGACACGTGGCGTCGTGGCCGATTCTGCGTTCACTCGGCGATCACCGCCTTCTGATCTTCAGGAAATGCCGGTGACCCAAATGGACGCACCCGCCCGCCGCACATTTCTGGCGCAATATGCCATCATCCGGCATGCCGAAGGCCGTGGATCGAACGATCCGGAATACTATCGCGCACTGCCGTGGCGCGACCTGAGCGGCAAAAACAGCGGCCAATGGGCGATCCGTGCGCGCAGTTATCGTCATTTCGAGCGAACCGTTCTCCGCGACATCGAGCGCACTGCCCGGCGTCCGCTGCGCATCCTGGATCTTGGCGCAGGCAACGGGTGGATGACGAATCAACTGCGCCAGCGTGGGCACCGCCCCATCGCGCTCGATATCTTTACGGACGAACGCGACGGTCTGGGCGCTCTCCGCCACTATGTCTTGCCGCTGAACGGGATCGCGGCGGAATTCGACGTCTTGCCGTTTCGCGATGGCTCCCTCGATGTGGCTATCTTCAATTCGTCGCTTCACTACTCGTCGGATTACCGAAGAACGCTCCTGCAGGTTCGCCGCTGCCTGCGTCCGGATGGGCGCCTGGTCATTATCGATTCACCCGTCTACACGGCCGCCGAACACGGCGAACGGATGCGGGCCGAACGCCGCGCGCAATTCGAGTCCACCTACGGGTTCCGCTCCGATTCGCTCGGCAGCGTCGAATACCTGGACGAGCCCGCCCTTGCGGCGATTTCAATCGAACTCGGTATCGCGTGGAAACGAAGTTATCCCTGGTATGGCTGGCGCTGGGCGTTGCGCCCATGGCGGGCGCGCTTCGCCGGACAACGGCCCCCCTCGCGCTTCTTTATTCTCAGCGGACAGTTTCGGGGTGCGCCATGATTATCCTGCTGCATCCGCGCACGGGCAAACCGAAAAACCGTCGTTTCCCGCTGGCGATACTCTCTATCGCCGCCGTGCTCGAGGGGCACGATGGAAAAGCTGGTGAAGATTACGCCATCGTGGACGGCAATCTGGATCCGAACCCTGGCAACACGCTCGATCAACTGGCATCCGGCCGGAATGTCGAATTGCTGGCCGTCTCCGTTATGCCCGGCCCGCAGATGGTTTCCGCCGTGGAGTTGTGCCGCGCGTTCAGAAAACGGTACCCCGGAGTGCCAATCGTCTGGGGCGGGTATTTTCCTTCCCTGTATACCGACGCCGCGCTCAATGCGGGCTACGTCGACTATTGCGTCCGTGGCCAGGGCGAAGAGACATTTCCCGAGCTTCTGGAAGCTCTGCGCGGTTTCAGGGCTCTGAAGAATGTTCGGGGGCTTTCCTTTACAGACGCCTTCGGATTACATGTGCACAATGCCATGCGGCCACTGCGGTCACCCAACGACTTCCCGTGGTTGCCCTATCACCGTCTCCCGGTGGAAAAATACTTACTCCCCACCTTCCTCGGACACCGCACAGCAGTACATCAGGCCAGCATCGGATGCCCCTATCGATGTCAGTTTTGCGGAGTCGTGCCCATTTTCGATGGGCGGCAGAAAACCGAGACGCCGCAACGAACAGCCGCCGTTCTGACGCATCTGCGACAGCAATACGGCATTGATGCCGTGCAGTTTTACGATAACAATTTCTTCCTCAATGAAAGCCACGCGCGTGAACAGGCCGAACTCATCGCGCCACTCGGCCTTCGCTGGTGGGCCGAGGGCAGGATCGACGCATTTCTCCGCTACTCCGACGCCACGCTCCGCGCTATGCGCGAATCCGGCGCAACCATGATTTTCTTCGGTGCCGAATCGGGTTCGGACAAAGTGCTGGCCAACATGAATAAGCAAATCACCTCGGCCCAGACTCTGGAACTGGCGGCACGCATTCGTCAGTTCGGCATTATCCCGGAGTTCTCATTTGTTGTTGGCGATCCCGCCAATCCCGAAGAAGACACCCGTGCGACAATCGACTTCGTTCGCCGGATCAAACGCCTCAATCCCGCTGCCGAGATCATCGTGCAGCACTACATACCGGTACCGAATCCCAACGGCATGTACGGTTCGGTTGAGGACCAGATCAGGTTCCCGTCCACGCCGGACGAATGGGCGACTGACCGTTGGCTCAACTTCACGATCCGGCAGGACCCGCAGCTGCCGTGGCTGCCCCGCGCCGTTCAGCGCCGCATCGATAACTTCGAACTCGTGATCAATTCGCGTTGGCCAACCATACAGGACGTCCATCTGCCTAAGTGGGGCCGCTGGATGCTTCAATCGCTGAGCGGCTGGCGCTACGCGCTTGGCTTCTATGGTTTCCCTGTCGAACTCGAATGGGCGCAGCGATTCGTGGCGTTGCGTAAGCCGCGCTGGGAGAGCCTCTGATGCCGCTGACTGCTGCCGAGGGCTACCGGATCTGGTCTGATCGTTACGATTCCGACCCTAATCCTCTTCTGGCTCTTGAGTCGCGGGTTCTCGCACCGCGTCTCGGGCCTCTCGATGGCCGCAGTGTTCTAGACATAGCGACGGGGACGGGGCGCTGGATGTCTCATGTCGCTTCTCTCGGCGCGCGCGCGGCAGGGCTGGATAGCTCCCCGAGTATGCTGGGTGTTGCCGCCCGAAAAGCGCCGATTTCCGGCCGACTGGTTCTGGGTGATGCGCGCTCGTTGCCTTTTCGGTCGGGGTCGTTTGATCTCGCCATTTGCTCGTTCGCTCTTAGCTACCTCCCTTCCGCCACTGTCGCGCTGGGTGAAATGGCTCGCGTCGCACGCTGCATCATCGTCAGCGATCTGCATCCCGAGGCCATGCTGGCGGGATGGACCCGATCGTTCCGGAAGGACGGTCATTCCTGGCGGATCGAGGACTTCCACCATGCCCTGGCGGATCTGGACCGCGTCGCAAAGGCCGCGGGCATGAGACTCCGGTGGACAGCTGAAGCCGCTTTCGATCTTCCGGAATTGCCGCTCTTCGAACTGGCGGGCAAGGGCCACACCTTTGCCGAATTGAGCCGCACGCCTGCTGTTTTCGCCGCGTCCTGGGTGAACGACTCATGCAACTGACCGGAGCCAGAGTTGCCGCGGGGCCGGCCTCCACCAATCGCCGCGATCTCACCATCCGTGGCGGTCGCATTTGTCTTTCAATCACGGCCGGTCAAGGTGAACGGGAGATGGATCTGACCGGATACCTGATACTGCCCGGCTTGATCAACGCCCACGATCATCTGGAATTCAATCTCTTCCCGCGCCTCGGTCGCGGCATTTACCCGAACGCCCGGGAGTGGGCGGCCGATATCTTCCATCCCGACGTATCGCCGGTTAGGGAGCATCTCTCAATACCGAAACCCGTCCGCCTGGCCTGGGGAGGGCTGCGCAATCTGCTGAGCGGAGTCACTACGGTGGCGCATCATAATCCTTATGAACAAGCCGTCTTCGACCGCAATTTCCCCGTACGCGTGATCCGTCGCCTCGGATGGGCGCACTCGCTGGACTTCAGTCCGGATCTTGCGTCGCGCTATCGCGACACTCCACACAACCGGCCTTTCATCCTGCACGCCGCGGAAGGGGTCGACGAAAAAGCCGCTGGCGAGATCGCACGTCTGGAGCAACTCGGAGTACTCGGGCCGCGCACCGTGCTGGTTCACTGTCTCGCCGCAGTCAATGCGGACGTCGATCTGCTGCGTCGCCGCCGGTGTTCGGTCATATGGTGCCCGGACTCCAATCTGGCGATGTTCGGACGCACGGTCACGGATGAATTACTTCAATCGGATATCCCCATCGCACTCGGCACGGATTCCGCACTTACCTTCCCCGGCGATCTGGCCGATGCACTCCGCACCGCGCGCGGCCGTGGCGTAACCAGGGATTCACTCTACCGGATGGTGACCTCAACGGCGGCGGATATTCTGCGGCTTCGCGACGGGAGCGGCTCCATACGGCAGGGCGGCGTCGCGGATCTGATCGCAGTGGAAGACCGCGGCCAGACACCGGCAGAGGCGCTTCTCGATCTGCGCCCGAGCTTCGTCATGATTGGTGGCCGCATCAGGCTGCTCTCGGGTCTTCCCGATTCGGGCAAATCCCTGAATCCCATTTACGTGGAAGGCCGGGGAGAATTCCTCGTCGACGCGGATGTAGCGTACCTTAACGACCAGGCGCGGATAGCTCTCGGTCCCGATTACAGCCTGGCCGGAAGGCGTGTGGCCGCATGACGGGCGCGATACAACAAATGCCCGTTCTTGTGCTGAACCCCCATAACCGGTGCAACTGCCGCTGCGTGATGTGCGACATCTGGAAACGCGACTCGGTGGAGGAAATCAGCGAAACGCAGCTGGAAGCGCAGATGGAGAGCATCGAACGCCTCGGCGTGGAGTGGGTAGTGCTCACAGGCGGCGAGCCGCTAATGCACTCGCGTCTGTTCCGCCTCTGTGAACCGATTCGCGCGCGCGGGATCCGCCTGACGCTGCTGAGCAGCGGCCTGCTTCTGGAGCGATTTGCGGCGGAGATAGTCGACCATATCGACGACGTCATCGTCTCGCTCGATGGCCCTCCCGCGATTCACGACCGGATCAGACGGGTAGACGGCGCTTTTGCGCGGCTTCAAGCCGGCATCGGCAGGATCAGGAGCTTGCGCCCGGAGTTTCCCATTGCTGCGCGCTGTACCGTTCAGCGCGAGAACGCAGCGTCGCTCTCGGAAACGGTCGTCGCCGCGCACAATCTCCAACTCGACTCCATTTCATTTCTGGCCGCGGATCTTAGTTCGGAGGCTTTTAACAGGCAACCTGGAATCGCTCCGGATATTGTGCCCGATATCGCAATTCTGCGTGAACAAATCAAAAAGATTGTCGACGCCGGGGAATGCGCCGGCTTTGTGCCGGAGTCTGCGGCCAAACTCCAACGGATCGTGAATCACTTCAGTTGCGCCAGCGGCGGCGGGCAAGCCACATCACCTGTTTGCAATGCTCCCTGGGTTTCCTCAGTGATGGAAGCGGATGGCACCGTTCGGCCTTGCTTCTTCCACCAGGCCGTTGGTCGCGTGAGCGACCGCAAAACTCTGTTCGATGTCGTCAATGGACCGGTAGCCACGTGGTTCCGGGCAACACTCGACGTGGCCACGAATCCCATTTGCCGGCGCTGCGTCTGCTCGTTGAACTGGCAGAATAAAGCCGCCAATGCCGGCGTCGATACGCGCTCTGACGTCAGTATGCCCCTTGCCCGCTGATCACCGATCTCGCCGTGCGCCCCACGATCCACAGATCCAGCCAGATCGACCAGTTCCGCACATAGTATTCATCCAAACGCACGCGCTCCTCATACGTCGTATCGTTGCGCCCGGACACTTGCCACAGGCCCGTAATGCCGGGCAGGACGCTCGAATACAATTCCATGCTCTGGCCATACCGTGCAAGTTCGTCCTCCGCAATCGGCCGGGGGCCGACCAATCCCATGTCTCCCCGAAGTACATTCCACAATTGCGGCAGTTCGTCCAGACTCGTCCGGCGCAACAAGCGGCCGATCGGCGTCAGGCGGGGATCGTCGCGGAGTTTCCGATTTGCTCGCCATTCCAGCTTCTTTTCAGGGAAACATTCCAGATACTCAGGGAGCAGTTCGTCCGCATTCCACTGCATCGTACGGAACTTGTAGGCACGGAACGGGCGGCGACCGCGCCCGATTCTCAGTTGCGAATAGATTGCCGGGCCGCGCGAGGTCAGCCGTACAACGATGGCGAGCAATGCCAGCAACGGCAGTAACACAAACCCGGCTATCGTCACCAGTGACAAGTCAAAGACGCGTTTCGCCACGCGTGGCATCGTGTGCAGCAGATTCTGCGAGATCTCCAGCCCGAGAATTCCGCCAAAATCGCGCGTACTCACCCAGAGCATCCCGAGGCTTGAGATATTCGGAATAACCAAAAAATGTGAGAATCGATGCGCATAGCGGCTCAGGATCTCGCCCAGTCTGGCTGGCTCAACACGGGGCATCGCCACAATTGCATAGTCGATCCCCCATTGATCGGCCAGCAAGGGGGCGAGTGAAAGGCCTCCGATCACCGGCGGTGCGTCGCCGCTCCGGGCGAGCGTATGGGTGACGGGATCGTCGTCCAGAATCGCGGCCACTTTCAGGCCGAGCGAAGGCTGGCGTCGCAACATATCCACCAGCCGCGTGCCCGCCGTCCCGGCGCCGAGAACCACCACGGGAAGGCCCCACCAGCTCTGGCGGCCCAACACCGTTCGTACCAGGTTCCTGAACAACGCGACCAGCACGATGCTGAACGCCCACGCTCCTGCGAATGCGAGCCTCGAATAGAGGGTACCCGTTTTCGAAAGGAATGTGCCTGCCATCATCATCAGATAACCGATCGAGTTGGCGTATACAATCCCCCGTAGTTCCCGCACCGGATGAATGCCGACCCCCGGGTACAGTCCCATTGCGCCGAAGACGATGATGAAGCCGGGCAATAACGCCAAAAAACGCCAGTAGTCCGAAGGGATAAATTGACCGCCGAACGCGTGTCTGATCCACACGGCGGAGATGAATGCCACCCAGAACGCAGTCAGGTCCGCAGCCAGTATCGACGCATGCGTGGTCAGACGGTTGCCGCTCCACTTCTGAGCGGGCCAGAGCCCGTCAAGGGTGGAAGCGCACGCCAGGACGCGGTCCTGCGAAAGAGCCTGCACACTCGTTAGAAGTGTGCAGGCAGCCGCACGGAACAATCTTCGCAGTTCCGGCGATCAATCCGCGGTACTCCCATTTAGAGTGTCCGGCGAATCCGCGTACAGCCCTAAGGTGCCCAATTTCTTTCTGGTGGGCGCGCCGAAGGCCGGCACAACTGCCCTTTATCGCTACCTCGATCAGCATCCTGGGATTTACATGAGCCCCATTAAGGAGCCGAACTTTCTGGCGAATGAGATCCGCCTTGAAAACTTCACAGACAGATTCCGCCAAATGGGTGAACTCCGCCTTGCCGCTCAGGCCGAGTATTTACGGGGAGCGGTATCGGAAAAATTCTCCGGCGGACCGATATCAGACTGGTCGGATTACCTGAAACTTTTCCAGTGTGCGAGGGATGAGAGCGCGATCGGCGAAGCCAGCGCCTGCTACCTCTGGTCTGAAACTGCACCCGGAAATATAGCTTCGCGATTTCCGGACGCCAGGATCCTGATGATTCTCAGGAACCCGATTGAGCGTGCCCTTTCGCAATATGCCCACATGCTGAGTTTCACTGAAAGACGGATATCGTTCCGCGAGTATATGGATACCGCGCTGCGGTCCAACAGCACGCGCATCGGCGAACTCTATCCGTTCCTGAGGTTCGGCCTCTACTACGAGCAGGTGAAGCGCTATCAATCGGCATTTGCCGCAGATCGGATTCAGATCCATTTTTATGAGGACTTCACTCGCGACCCACGGAGCGTTCTGCGAGCGATCTTCCGTTTTCTGTCAGTAGATACCGATTTCGCCCCCGACCTCTCCAATAGGCACATGGAAGCCTCGGTGCCTCGATTCTTCTTCGTCAAGAATGCCTTAAATCGGCTGGGCGTATGGCATGCGGTACGTGGTAGATTACCTGCCGGGTTACGCAGTCGTCTGCGTGGCGTCGCGTTCCAGCCGCGGAATGACATTACGCTGGAATCCGCTGACCGGACCAGCCTTGCGAAATACTATCGCGACGACATCGACAATCTGGCGAGACTACTCAATCGCGATTTAAGCGCGTGGTTCGATGCGGGGGCCGTCGGTTCAGATACCTCCCGTAACAAAAGGGAGGCATTTCGAATGCGCTGACTGTCGGCAAAACGATCACGCAGCAAGCCGAGCTGCATCGCTGCAACCTGGGCCTTGCAAAACGTGTGATACACAACCGAAAGTCGGTCCCTATATCGGACCCATAAACATTGCTTCGTTGTATTGGAGGCGCGAGTCGGGATCGAACTCATGGCGCCTGTTGATTCGATGTAACTTATTGATTTCATTACTCGCACGACACGCACGAATATGAGGTTTCGCTCGTTTATCGTACACCTGCCGCACACGGCATCTCGAAGTGCCCTGAGAGAACCTGCTGATTCGTGAGCCGAAAGATCGGGATACCCCGGACGCTCGTGAACCACGCATCCTTGCGGCGGTATTC
The DNA here is from genome assembly GCA_003136575.1 of Bryobacterales bacterium. Lineage (GTDB taxonomy): Bacteria > Acidobacteriota > Terriglobia > Bryobacterales > Bryobacteraceae > BOG-234. The sequence continues at coordinate 27,401 of PLEX01000177.1, forward strand.
GTCCGGGTCGTGGCACGGTCCGTCGATCTCGACGATCAGGTTGTGGTCGGGCAGGTAGAAATCCGCGATCCGGTAGTAGGGGGTGAAGAACCCCTGCTGGAACCGATAGGTTAAACCTCGCTCGTCGAGGTAGCAGCAGAACCGGCGTTCGGCCGGCGTGGCCTGCTTCTTGAGTTGGGCTTTGTGGATTGCGTGCCGGGCGGCGAACGGAATCTGGCCAAAGGGAGTGCCGCGAACGAAACCCATATCTTTATTCCTACCGCGCATCATCGGGAAGATGGCGCTAGAAGCTTAGACCCCGATTAGAATACTCTATCTCGGCCACTAATTTTCGTAACTGGCGGTTTCCGTGACACCGGAAGGATTTCGTCGCGAAGACTGGGCGAGATCGACAGTGACTGACTGTCGAGGATCAGAGTCCAAGATCATGCCAGACCGCCTTGCCAAGCCATGTCAGAAATACGACGGTTGCTGTAATCTCGACTGCGTAGTACTTGATTTTGTGGAAGATATCTTCCGGGCGGTGTCGCTTTTGCACGTCTGCTCCTCTTCTCTCCAACAGGCTAACCGCTTTCCCTGTGGAAGCATCATGTGAATATCAAGAAAATCGCCCTGCCATTGTGCAGTCAATGGTTGCCCATGAAAATAAGCATCTTACGGTTGCGGACCCGTGCGAAACCCTGTTGAAATGCCAAGCTGAGGAAATCTTGGTCGAGATTTCCTCAGCCACAATTCACTGTGGAAATGTTTTGATAGGCGAATAAAAGACGAATTTGATACCCTCTTGGTGATGGACCAGCTCTGCACCTGCAAAGTCTCCTACTACGACATGAACTTTGAGCATTCCGTCGAGGTCATGGCGGAGACGCTGTTTGAGGCGGCCGTGCTCGGCATCAAGGCAATGAATATCCCGCAGAGTCGCCTCCATCTCCTACACCTCAATGTCGTTGTGAAATCTCCGGAGGTTTACCATTCGATATCGGGGGCGTCGCTTGGGGCATAACCGACGAATAAGGGTTTTGCAGACCTGTACACTCTTTTTGGAATCAGTGACTTACCGGAGGCCGTCCGCGCTGCGTCCGCTTTGCGCTTCACGGCGGGCTTGAAGAAGCATTGGATAGATTACTCGGATATAAAGTATACTATCCGTAGGGTCTATCCATGTCTGACACAGCCATCACGAAAGCGCGCCGCCTGTTTACCGGGCACGGCGACATGCTCCGCACAAGCAACGCGATCAGACTTGGTGTTCACCCGCGGACGCTTTACGCCCTGAGAGACTCCGGTGAAATCGAACTGGTCGGTCGCGGCCTCTACAGACTCTCCACATCGCCACCGCTCACCAGCCCGGATCTCGTCCCGGTCGCAATTCGGATTCCGCGTGCAGTCGTCTGTCTGATCTCAGCGCTGGCTCACCATGGCCTCACCACTCAGGTTCCCCATGCCGTTGATATCGCCCTGCCCAGCCATGCTCAAATCCCGAAGATTGATGGCATACCTCTGCGCGTGTTCTGGTATTCGGAACCCTCATTCAGTGCCGGTATTGACGTGACCACGATTGACGGCAAACCAGTGCGGATTTATTCGCCGGAGAAAACGGTTGCCGACTGCTTCAAATACAGGAACAAAATCGGACTCGACATCGCGATCGAAGCGCTCCGGGCATGGCGGGGGCGGCAGTCGAAGGTGGACTTTCAGTCGCTTTCAAAATATGCCCGGATCAATCGCGTCGAACGCGTAATGCGCCCCTACATGGAGGTCATCCTGTGAGCGGCCCCGATGTTGGGGCGTCCGCACGGCAACGACTTCTCAATCAGTCTCGTGCTCAGGCGCGTCCATTTCAGGAACTTCTGCAGTACTTCGCGATGGAAAGATTCCTCTATCGTCTGTCGAGGTCGACCTTCTCAGATCGGTTCATATTGAAGGGCGCGCTGTTGCTGACCGCGTGGCGGGCACCTCTCTCGCGGCCTACCATGGACATCGATCTCGCCGGAAGAACAAGTAACGAGTTGGACCACATTGCGGAACTTGTCCGTTCAGTTTGCGAGACCGTCACTGAACCCGATGGCATTGAATTCATTGCGGCCTCCATCGAGGTTAGTCGAATCAAAGAGGACGCGGATTACGAGGGCGTCCGCGTCAGATTTCACGCGACGCTGGCTCGCGCGCGAATCCCGATGCAGATCGACATCGGATTTGGGGACGTCATTGTGCCGGCGCCAAAGGAGCTTGAGTATCCGACACTGCTCGATTTCCCCGCTCCCGTGTTAAGCACGTATCCGAGGGAGACAGTTGTCGCCGAAAAGCTCGAAGCGCTCACCAAACTCGGCCTGCTCAACAGTCGGCTGAAGGATTACTATGACCTCGCACTCTTGTCGCGCATGTATCCGTTCGACGGTGCGCAGTTGAGTGCGGCGATCCAAGCGACGTTCCGACACAGAGGAACGCGAATCGAGGCTGATCCTATCGGCCTCACAGAGGCCTACCATGAGGATCCGGCAAGAACCCTGCAGTGGAAGGCGTTCGTCCGCCGGAGTCGGTTCACCGAGCAACCGGACGAACTTAAACACCTTGTGTCCGACGTGCGCCGGTTTGCATCTCCAGTGCTGGCGATGGCGACAGGCGAGGAACAATTGATACTTAGCTGGCGAGCGGGCGGGCCGTGGGAATAAGGCCCTTTATTCCGTCCCCTTTTCCGTCCGCCTCTCATGACAGACAGAGTAGTTTTGTGGGGGGTATGCCGGTTTCGACATCGGTTAACTTAGATGCAAATACAGAGCTAAATGCTTTATTTTGTTGGAGGCGCGAGTCGGGATCGAACCGACGAATAAGGGTTTTGCAGACCCTTGCCTTACCACTTGGCTATCGCGCCACTCAGTGAACCACGGTGGAAACTGCTATCTGAAACATAGCGCGACTACCGGGTGCAAGTCAATCCGGTTGATGATTCCCTAACAGATTCAATCACTTGCCAGTACCGGCTTGCCACGCCTTCGAGCGAATGGCTGGTTCGGATATGGCGGGCGGCCTCTTGACCGATCCGGGCAGCCAGGAGAGGGAATTCCGCGACAAAAGCCATCTGATCGAAAAGAACCGCGGCCTCGTCCACGCCTGAAGGGACCCGAAGGCAAGCGGCGGCGGGAAAATCGGCGGTTTCCGGCCCTTCGGTCACGACCACCGGCTTGCCGATTCCCATGAGCCGGATCGCGATGCCCGATGTCTCGCCAGCCGCCGGATAACGGAGATTCAGGCAACAATCGACAGCCGCCGCGGTGATCTGGCAATCGGCCTCGGAGAGATGTCCGACCCGGTGGATTGCCGGGTGCGAAGACTCGGCGGCGAGGAGCCTGCCAAGGTCGCCCGACACCGCGTCTCCAGCGACGACCAGAGCCGTGTCCGCGCGCGCCGCATAGAGTCGACGGAAGGCGCTGACACACGCATTCACGCGCTTGGTTTCTCGCAGATAGCCGAAGATGCCGTAAAGCGTGACACCCGGGGCAATGCCCAGACGCTGACGAAAACGCTCGGCAGCGAAGGCATCGGGAACGTCGCGCGCTTCAAAAAAATGGGGTATGACGTGGACCGTTCTGGCGCCATGCGCTCGGGCGATATCGGCTGCCCCGGCGTTGTGAACGATCACGGCGATCGCGTTCTCGACCGCCCGGCGCAGCATCGGGTACCGGAAGTAGCGCGGGTCGATCACGCAGGCGGCGCGCTCGCGCCAGAGTTCTTCCGCGATGTGTCTGCTCCATTCGCCGTAGTTGTAAACGAACTCGTCGACGTATTGGGCCGGCGAGAGTGCGCCGAGCAGGAAGTGATGCAGGACGGCATCGTGAACGATTAGGATTCCGGGTGTTGAGATCGCGCGGGAGTAAATCTCGCTGTGCAACCGGTTATTGCCGAGGTGGTAGAGGTGTATATCGGCGCGGCCCGCGTTACGTTCGATCACGGTGCCTGGCGGCGCGGAGCTTTGAAGAACGCCCAGGAGAGTTTCGGCGTAATCAGCGACGCCAGTGCGCGCGCCAGGCGGCGGCGCGTGATGACCGATCGTCAAAGTGGTCGTCCCAAAAGCGGCTTTCGGCTGCCGAACAGGGCGGTGCCGACGCGAACCCACGTCGCACCCTCCTCGATGGCGACTTCCATGTCGTTGGACATTCCCATGGATAGTTCCGTAATACCGTGAAGGGCGGCCAATTCGCCGAGTTTCGCGAAATACGGGCGCGATTTCCCTGCATCTTCCGACCACGGCGGAACAGTCATCAATCCGCGGAGCGCGAGATGGCGCGACGCGCGGACGGCGGCCACGATTGCGGGCAGATCCACGGGATCGGCGCCGGTTTTCGCGGCTTCATCGGAGAGCTTGACTTCGATAGTCACATCGAGTGGCACAGCCTCCGCGTCGAGCCTGGCCGCGAGTTTCACGGAATCGAGCGAATCGATACAAGAAAAAAGCTGCGCCGCTTTTCTCGTTTTGTTCGACTGCAGATGGCCGATGAGGTGAAATCGCGCCGCTTCCAGATCGGCGACTGCGGGTTGTTTGCGGTCCATCTCCTGCACGTAGTTCTCGCCGAATTCGCGGAGGCCGACGGCCCAGGCCTCGCGAATCTCTTCCGGCCCGAAGATTTTGGTCACGGCGAGCAACCGGACCGTCGCCGGATCGCGATGCGCGCGGGCGCAGGCGCGTTCAATTCGTTCACGCACAAGTTCCAGTCGGTCGGCCAGCGAAGCTTCGGGCATGAAGCTCTATTGTTACAAAGCGGGATGCAAAAGCCGATGGCGAACGTGGATTCCGCCTGAAACGTAACAAAGTTTTTCTTGCGACGGCGGGCCATTCCGAAGGACACTAATAGTTCCGGTCCTTTTTTAATCGCACACCAGACCGGCGGTTACAATTTCGTGAACGAGGAAAACGTAAAGTTGGAAAAGAACGGCCGCAAAGGCACCCTGGTGCTGGAGCCAACGGAACGCTGGACGCCGCAGGACGCCAGTGAATTGTACGACGTTGCACGCTGGGGGAAGGGCTACTTCTCTGTAAGCGATCTTGGGCACGTAAATGTGCATCCCGAAAAGGACCCCGCCCGGTCGATCGACGTGAAGCAACTGGTCGATACGCTCGTACTGCGCGGGATTTCGCTGCCCATCCTGATTCGCTTTGCGGAGATCCTGAAGCACCGGCTCGGCGAACTGCACGACGCCTTCGAGAACGCCATCAACGAACACAAGTACAACGGCAAGTACTGCTGCGTTTATCCGATCAAGGTGAACCAGCAGCGGCAGGTTGTGGAAGAAGTGCTGGAGTTCGGCAAACAGTACAAGTTCGGTCTGGAAGCGGGATCGAAGCCGGAACTGCTGGCCGTGATGGCGCTGGCCGATAACGAAACGCCGATCATCTGCAACGGCTTCAAAGACGACGAATACATCGAAATGGCAATGCTGGCGCAAAAGATCGGGCGTAAGATTATTCCCGTCGTTGAGAAGTATACGGAGTTGGCGCTGATCGCGAAGTACGCCGAGCGAGTGGGAGTGCGGCCGATGATCGGGATTCGCGCGAAGCTGGCGAGCCGCGGCTCGGGCAGGTGGAAATCGTCGGGCGGGTACCGTTCGAAGTTCGGCCTGAGCACGACAGAAGTTATGCGCGCGCTGCAGGAACTGAAGACGCTGGGCATGGAAGATTGCCTGCAACTGCTGCATTTCCACCTGGGCAGCCAGATCACGAATATCCGCCAGGTGAAGGGCGCGGTGAACGAAGCGGCGCGTATTTACGCTGAACTTTGGCGCGCGGGCGCGACCGGTTTGCAATACATGGACGTCGGGGGCGGGCTTGGAATCGACTACGACGGGTCGCAGACCGATTTTGAATCGAGCGTGAACTACACGCTGCAGGAATACGCCAACGACGTGGTGTACCACATCCAGAACGTTTGCGATGAATCGAGCGTCCCGCATCCGACGATCATCACGGAAAGCGGCCGCGCGATCGCCGCGTACCACAGCGTTCTGGTGTTCAACATTCTCGGCGTTTCCGGCATGGGCGACGAGGAGGTTACGCAGGAACTGGCCGGCGACCCCGAGCAGCCGCTGATCGATTTGCAGGAAACGTTCCGGTCGGTGAACCAGCGCAATCTGCTGGAGGCTTTTCACGATGCCCAACAGGCGCTCGATTCGGCTCTGAACCTGTTCAGCCTGGGGTATTTGCCGCTCGACCAGCGCTGCATTGCGGAAAACCTGTACTGGGCGATTTGCCGGAAGATTCAGAAGCTGGCGCGGGAACTGGATTTTTATCCGGAAGAGCTGGAAGGGATCGACGCGACCCTCTCGGATACGTATTTCTGCAATTTTTCGTTATTCCAGAGCATGCCGGACAGCTGGGCGATCAAACAGCTTTTTCCGATCATGCCGATTCATCGCCTCGAAGAGAAGCCGACCCAGCACGCGGTGCTCGGCGACATCACATGCGATTCGGACGGCAAGGTGGATCAGTTTATCGACCGCCGCGACGTGAAACGGACGTTGCCGCTGCATCCGTATACGGGAGCCGATTACTATCTGGGGACGTTCCTTGTGGGCGCTTACCAGGAGATCCTGGGCGACCTGCATAACCTGTTCGGCGACACCAACGCGGTGCATGTGCGGCTCAGCCCCGAAGGCGAAGTGATGCTGGAGGAAGTGATCAAGGGCGACACGGTGCGCGAGGTGCTGGACTACGTTCAGTACAAGACCGAGTCGCTGATCGCAAGGCTGCGGCGCAGCGTCGAGGCCGCGGTTCGCGAAGGGCGGCTGGGATATGAGGAATCGGGGCGGCTGCTGCGATTCTACGAAGACGGATTGCACGGGTATACTTACCTGGAAGATCCGCACGAGCGGTAAGCTGCATCGCCACGCAGCCACCAAAGCGTCCTTCGTACGCGCGGGCAAGCACTTTCTTACTGAAACTTCGCCGCCCTGGCACGCACTCGCCGCGTTGCGGTTGCATCGTCCGGCCGTGGCGTACCCGGATGAATGCACTTCGCCGGACAGCCCTCGGCAGCCTTGACGAGTTCGGCGAAGGTCCCGGCACGCGCATTGTTCCGCCGACCCGGGATGACTTTTCTGTCGCTCAGTGGAGTTCCCGCAAAGGCAGACCTTACTTCGGTCTTACCTGAGCTTCTAACGTTGAGAACGATCAAACGGGCGGATCTGCCGTGCTTCTGTACGGAACGTTTGTTGGTGCCTTTGGCTACACGGCCGCCTCCGGCGAATACACGTCGGGAACTCTTGAATATCCAGGGCCGGGAAGCCCGCAAGCTATGTCGCCGGAGGGTGCCAGTGTTGGTTATCAAACACAGTACCTTGCAAGCCCAACCGCACTTGAAGCCGCTTTTCCCTTTGGCACGTACACGGTCCAGGCCCGGCTCCTCGGCGGTCACCCAAAACCGGCCAATGAGAAAGTAGTCGGGACATTGACTCTGACGAGAGGAATTACCCTCCGTCAATGTGAGCAATGTCTTGAACGAAGAGAAGAAAAAGCAGGTCATCGCGCTGGGCCAACTGGGCTGGGCGCTGCGTCGGACTGAGGCGGCCACCGGGGTTCGCCGGGAGACTGCGGCCGGGTATCTGAAGGCTGCGGGTATCGTCATTCGAGCGCCCGGCGGAGGCCGACGAAAAGCAAAACCGGCCAATGAGGTGACCACCGGCCCGGAGCCGGCAAGAGCAGCCCATGATGGCGAGGTGGCCACCGGCTCGGGCGCCACGCCAGCCACCCCGGCATCGGCCGTCAGCAACAGCGAACCGTATCGCGAACTGATCGAAGCGGGTCTGTCGCGTGGCCGCAACGCCATGTCCATCTGGCAGGAACTGGTGGACCGGTACGGCTTCACCGGCGCCTACGAAAGCGTCAAACGCTACGTCCGCAAACTTCGCGGAACGCAGCAGCCGGAAGCACGCGCCATCATCCAGACCGCGCCTGGCGAAGAACGCTCGCCCGCGTTCTGGTCCGGTAAGGAAATGGGCTTCTGGACGGGGCTCCGCCCGGACCCCGTCAAACCACCCCTTGCCGAAACGGTCGCGCCAGGGTAAGAATATGACTTGTCCCGATTGCATTCTCATTGGCCGGTTTTGGGGTGACCACCATTGGCCGGATTTGAGGTGACCACCATTGGCCGGATTTGAGGTGACCACCGAGGGCGGAACGGTTTGCACGATCTGCAACAACGGGTGGATGAGCCGATTGGAGGCAGAGGTGAAACCGATTCTGATACCACTGATTGATGACCCACGGCGGATGGAGGCTTTAGGTTTGCATCAGCGGACGACGATTGCACGGTGGGCCGTGAAGACAGTCGCCGTGCTCAATCGGGCATCCGCCTTCGGCAGCTCCGGCAATGAGATGTCTCGCCCTGTGCCAAACGATCACTTGACGGATGTCATGAATGGCCGGCTGCCTTCCGGGGTTGCCGTGCTCGGTTGCGGCTATCCATCATCGAAGTTGCTGGACTGGTTGCAACTCGGAACGTGGATGGCACCTTCCAACCGTATTCCTTTGCGGGAAGCGGACCGGAATCGGGGTTATAAGATTGCCTTGGCGTTTCGGGATCTGGTTGCTGGTTGTTTACTATCCCTCAGACGAATACCGTTATGGTGTCATCGAAGGGAATTACTTTTCGATGTGGGCCGACGATCGACATGTTATACCAATCCCTCGACAGTTCGATGATTCGCAACCACACTCCAGTTCGCCAGTTCTTGAGGGATTGCTTCGGAACGTATTTTTGATGTCGAAGACGTGGATTGAACTAGTGGAAAATATGGCCACTACCCATTTTGTGATGGAGCCCTGAGTTTTCCCTTTGCCCGTGCAGCATTAGAGCGTCCGACTCTCAGGCCGACCTAACTTCAGTCTGAGGGGAAATGCGTAAAAGTGCGTGAGAAAGGCTGTGGAGTACAGACCGTTCTCTTCAGATCTGCGAAGCCGCCGATCAACTTCCTCGGGATCAAAGCAGCCGGAAGCCACTTCGTCCCGGATGAGTTGCAGTTGGCCGGAGAGTTCCGCCAGTCGTCTTCGCTCCCGTCGAACATGAAAAGCGTGGAGAGCTTTGTGACCGTAGACCCACGCCACATAGACTGATGCCGGCAGACCAAAGACTGGGTGGTGAGCATCAAACAAATCGATAGTGATCCAGAGTCGGGCAATGACGCCCACCAAGAAGAGAGCGGCATCGAGGATCGGCCCCCACACTCCCGGAAGAAGAGCCGCAGACATGCTCGGAACGGAGCCGAATACCTGCTTCTTTAGCGGAGCAAGTTTGGAATCGAGGACTTGCGTGAGGATTTTCGAGGTCGTCCAAGGCGTGTGCAGCCATTCGAGAGGTACATACTGTTGGGAAGAGCAACGGCAGCATCCTTGAAACCCCCGGTATCCGGTTCATTGTCGAGTTCATTGCAAGCAAGGTTCCAAAGAATATTGTCGATCTGGTCTGTCTTGCCTGTCCTGACCGCGAATAACGCCTCCCCTGCAATTTCGCCTTCCGGCACATCAAACGGGTCGTAACCTTCGGGCCGTTCTCTCTAAGAAGAGGCAAAGAGGCGTGATCGGAATATGATCTTGTTCCTATACTGTGATACAGCGCCGCAACCTCGGGAACCTTTTTGCTGATATAATCCGCTTTGTCGTGGGCGGGACGGGACATCGAGTTCTCTTAAGGCGGGACGGGACATCGAGTTCTCTTAATCAACCGCGCGGAGCATTGCCGGGAGCCAGTTCACAATGCCCCGATCGACAATTTCGAAACGTCCACTCGAGTTATTGTAACAGTTCAGGTGGTTGAAGTGATTTTCAGCAGGGAGATACGGGCTGGGCATGTCGGTGCGCCCTTCCCACGCAGGAGTTCGTGGGTTCGAGTCCCTGCGCGCCCACCAGTTGTTCTTCTTAGCGCCTTACAGCGGCTGCCGATCCGCTTACGCCATCACCTCCACCGCTCTTTCTCCCACCCCCCGCGGCTGCAGCTTCTCTCATATACACATAAATCGCCGGCGTAATATAGAGCGTCAGAAACTGCGAAACCACCAGTCCGCCCAACGACCGCCAGTACCAGCGGCTGCCGCGCGTCGCCGCCTTCGCCGTACCCGAGGGCGATCGGCAGCGTCCCCGCCAGCGCCGCGACCATCGTCATCATGATCGGGCGGAAACGCATCAGGCGTCCCTTGAAGATCGCATCGTGCAGGTTCGCCCCGTGCCGCCGCTCTTCAATCGCGAAGTCGATCATCAATGATCGCGTTCTTCCTCACCACGCCGAACCTCCGCGACCTGGCTCAGCGTGGCGAACTCACTGGCCGGATCTCAGGGGGCGGGCGTTGCCGGTCTTCTGAAGGTTGCTCCGCCCGAATGGCAACGATGCTGAAGATTTGTGACATAGCCCTATCCAGAGGGTTCCGAACTACCCTTGGTCCGCTTGAGAAGCATAACGACCAGAACACAGCCTCCGCATAGAAGGGACATATACCTGAAGTCGTCCACATATGCCCATAATTGAGCCTGACCGTCCAGTGTAGATTGAAGTGCGCCATAGGCGCGCCGCACGGCCACATGAGGTCCCGCATGGCGTTGCATCGCCGCAGTCAGCGAAGCGATATAGCGCTGCGCCGCCAGACTCGTGCCGCCCAGCGAGCGCACCATTTCGCCGCGATGGCTCTGAAGACGGCGCTGTGCGATTGTGTTGACGGCCGATATCCCGATGCTGCCGCCTACATTCCGGATGAGATTGAACATGGCAGCGCCGCTGCCTAACTTCTCGTTCGGAAGCATGCCCAGCGCAGTTCCGGAAAGCGGCACAAAAATAAGCCCCAGTGCGCTGCCGCTGATGAGTGTCGGCCAAAGAAGACTAAACGGGCCTATTTCAAGAGTCATGTTGCTGGTCCAATATGAGGTAAGGCCAAAGATGACAAAGCCAAGCGCAATCAGCTTGCGGGAATCCACCCGGCTGACCATGATGCCAACAGCGACGGCCGAGAACATCGCTCCGATTCCGCGCGGAGCGACTGCCAGGCCCGCGGAGGTGGCATCGTAGCCTAACAGATTCTGGTAAAACAGAGGCAGGATAGTAGTCACGCCGTAGACACAGGCGCCAAATAACCCGACCAGCAGGCAGCCAATCGCAAAGTTCCGGTCGAGAAAAAGGCTGAGGTCGACAAGTGGGGATTTCGCGACACGCTCGCGAAGGATCCAGGCTATGAAGCCAAGAACACAAGCGACTGCCATCCAGCAAACCAGACTGCTGCCGAACCAGTCGTCCTCCTGCCCCTTGTCGCACACAACCTGAAGAGCGCCCAGCCACAGGGCGAGAAACGCAAGCCCCGTACCGTCGAGCGGACCTGGCCTGGCCTTCTTAATAAAGGGCGGATCCTCAAGGAATTTGCTCTGCATGAGCGCCGCCGCCAGACCGATCGGGATATTGATATAGAACGCCCAGCGCCAGGAGATCTGGTCGGTGAGATAGCCGCCCAGGGTGGGGCCGATCACAGGCGCTACCACCACGCCCAGTGCGTACATCCCCATTGCCAGACCTCTTTTAGCGGGCGGGAAACTTTCAAGGAGAATCGCTTGTGCCAGAGGCTGTAAAGCTCCGCCGGCGGCGCCCTGTACCGCGCGAGCCACAAGGATAAACATCAGACTGTTCGCCGAGCCGCATGCGAACGAGGCCGCCGTGAAAACGAGCACGGACGTAATTAAATAGCGCTTGCGCCCGAATTTGAGCGATAGCCATGTACTCGCCGGAATGAAAATCGCGTTGGCGACAAGGTAGCTGGTCAGAACCCACGTCGCTTCATCGCTTGTGGCGGAAATGCTGCCCGCGATGTTGGGCAGCGCCACGGCCGCTATCGACGTGTCCATGACTTCCATGAACGTGGCAAGCATGACTGCAATCGCAATCAGCCATGGGTTGTGCTGCGGCGTCCATTCGGCGCTGGAGTCCCCGGCCACGGAAGATATCTCCTACTTCAACCAGACTTGCGGTTCGACGGACATACCAACGCGCAGAAGAGCCACGCCATCCTGGTTCGGCCTGAAGCGAATCCGGACAGGCAGGCGCTGCACCACCTTGACGTAGTTGCCGGTGGCGTTCTCGGGCGGCAAGAGGCTGTAGCGCGCGCCCGTGGCGCCGGGCATGTCTTCGATGTAGCCTTTGAAATCGCGCCCCAGCGTATCGACGTGAATTGTGACAGCCTGGCCTGCGTGCATCTTCCGCAGTTGGGTCTCCTTGTAGTTGGCGGTGATCCAAACGTCGTCGACCGGCGTCACATCGAACAACTCCTGGCCCGCGGACACCTGAGCGCCAACCTCCACCGTCTTGTTGCCGACGATGCCGCCGACAGGCGCGTAGATCATGCAGTAAGTAAGATTCAGTATTGCCTGCTCCACTTGTGCCTTGCTGATCTGAGCAGCCGCTTCGCGCGCCGTCCCCGTGGCACGCTGCACGTCGACCTGCCGTACGGCGTTCTGTCTCGCTTCGGCCGCGAGGCTTGTCGCCTGTTCCAGCGTGGCGCTCCGCTGCTCCACCGTCTTCATCGCCGCGTCCGCGCTGGCTCTGCGGGCGGCGACGATGGCGATCTGGGCACGTGTGTTCGCGAGGCGTTGATCATATTGCTCGCGGGATACCTCCTCTTTCTCGACAAGCTCCCTGTAGCGGATCTCCTCAGCCTTCGCGTTTGCGGCGTTCGCCTCGGCCTGTGTCAAGTCTGCGAGAGCGGATGCAACCACTTGCTGCTCGGCGAAGTAGCCGGCCCTCGCGATTGTTATATCCAGATCCGTGGTCGAAACGCCGGTTGCCTGCGTTAGCTGAGCGATGGGGATGTTCGGGCTTTGCGCGCCAACGTTTGCCATGGCTTGCGCCAGATTGGCCCTCTGTTGTGAAAGCGCCACCTGATAGTCCCGGGGATCCAGCTGGACGGCTAGTTTCCCCTGGTTCACAGTTTGATTGTTTTCCACATAGACGGCCGTTACCATCCCCGCAATCCGGCTGCTGATTGCGTTCACATGGCCGTCCACCTGGGCGTCATCGGTCGATTCATAGCTCTGCAGGTAGCCCCACAGAAACCACCCACCCACAGCGACCACAACGAGCAGGATCAGAATAGCGACCGTGGCGATGGGATGCGCCCTCGTCCAATTTGCCGCGCGCTTGCGAAAGGGCTCTTTGGGAGCGTCTTTATCGTCGTCTTTACCCGCATCCGGTTTACCTGCATCGGAATCAGCCTTCCCGGCTTCCTTGTCCTTTGCGGGAGCGGCAGGTTCGGAAGACTTTGCCACTGCAGAGCTGGCGGCTGCGGCGCTGAGCAGCCGATCCATCTCTGCCCGCAGCTTCCCCTGTTCATAAAACAGGGAGTCGATTGCCGACTCCGACGGGCGATCACGGTTGATCAAACCAGCGGTGATCGAACCGCCGAGCCCGTCACGGCCTGGCTCGCGTTCTTTCCAGTCATTCTGTTCTGGCACGGTCACTTGCCCCTCAGGAGATTTTGTACGGTGCTCTCCGCCTGTCCCATGGCGCGGGACAGGGCTACTTTAGCCAGGTTGTGTTCAAAGACGGCATTGATATAGTCGTTGTCGGCCTGCGCGACAGTCTGTTGCGCCTGCACAACCTCTACCGTGTCGGCAATCCCCTGCACGAAGCGATCCCGCGCCTGCCGAAGAATGTCTTTTGAAAGTGAGACATTGCTTTCGGCAACCAATACCTGGTCGGCTGCGGCGTTCAGGTCGATGAATGCCACGCGTACGTCGCGATCGATTACTCCGAACGTGTCCTGGAGTTCCGCTTTCCGCTGATTCAGGGTGGCAAGCGCCTGCTCCACGTCGCCCTGCACTCGTCCACCCTGGAAGATGGGAACGCTGATCGTTCCGCCGACCGTGTACGTGGCGTGGCCCTGGGCGGGGTTCAGGCCTTCAGCGCCGTAATCGCCGGCCATCGAGAGAGTGGGTAGATATTCGGCGCGCGCGGCTCTCAATGCCGAATCCGCCGCCTGCACTGCCGCGCGCGCGGATCTCAGGTCGGCCCGAGTCTCGTTCGCGCGTTTGAGCGCCTCTTCCACGCTCAAATCAGCCAAAGCTTTGTACGGAAAATCTTCCGCGATGGCGATGTCGCTGCCGTAGGGCAAGCCAATGACTCGGCTGAGATCGAGTTTTTGCTTTTCGACATCCGCCTGTTCGGCACGCAATCGTTGCACATCGGTCTGGTATTGCACCTGGCTGCGCGTTACATCGATGCGGGCATTCAAGCCCGCTTTCATGCGGTCCGAAGCTTGCTGGTAAACCGATCGGGAACTCTCCACCTGGGCACGCGTGGCGACAACCCGGGCCTGTGCGGCGGTAACCTGCAGGTAGCTTCCCACGACTGCGAAAACGATAAGATCCCGGGCGTCCATCGCGGCTGCCCGGGCGGCGTTCAGATTTTGCGTGGCGCTGCGCAGGTTCCCGATCCGAACGAGGTCGAGGACCGACTGACTGACCCGAACGGCACGCGCGTCGAAGAAGTTGAAGGGCCCAAGCGTATTGGGCAGTCCCGGAATTCCGAGCGCGGAGCTCTTGAGTCCCTGCGCGGCTAAGTCGATTTTTGCCAGTGTTTCGCCGATACTCGAACCTACATTGGGCATGAGGGCGCTGCGGGCTACCAGCCGCTGGCCGCGGGCTTCAACCACACTGTTGTTCTGACTGATTTGAGCGAGATTATTGCGTACCCCGAGTTTCAGTGCGTTGTCGAGCGTAAGTGGTAAGGCGAGATTAATGTTCGAAGCATCGGGAACGCTGCCGTTGTAGGGGCTGGTCAGATTGACCGTGCTGCCGATGATATTCACACTATTCCCGGTACCAGTGTTGGTAATGGACTGCGTCGCGGATACCGAGCCGCTTGCGTTGGCGCGTCCCGAAAACGGAAGCTGGTTTGCCTGAGTTGTGGAGACTGAATTTGTTTGCGCAGGGAGAGGCATCCCGAAGATGAGGACGAAAAGGAGCTTTCCGCCGAACCCAAGTACGTCGCAATTCCGGTATCGTCTGCGGGCATCCAGCCGCGCGGCAGGCTCCTCCATGTCGGCCGCAAAACGCTGAGTAATGGTAGAAGCCACTGAGCAACCAACAGCACGCGGCGGGCCGTTAGCTGCGAGTCGGTCTCCTGGACAGATTGAAAAAGTCCTTGAGAAGTAACTAACCGTTTCGGCTCCGGGTGAGCGCGGCGGCGGTGAAGTGCCCGCGTAGCCCACAAGGATCGATCCCGGTGCGACAGGTTACAAACCGCGCCGAATCAGAAGGTAAACGTATATTCCACAACCGACCCGACGTGCGGATCCGGTAGCCGACCCCCCTACGGAGCGCGGCGAATACCGCCGATCGTACGAACGTTGCGCAAGGCGTCAATCTGAAGGAAGTGAGCTGCGGATCAGAATTCGCCAAGACGACGCGACCATATTTAGTCACTACACGTGAATGCGGGGCAGGCCGAAGCCGTGAGAGCCTTCGGACGGATTTGGCGCATGAACAAGAAGCCAACGACGTGGCCGCCGTAGATGGTGGAGAATGCGTCACCCTTCAATGCGTCAAGACCCGAACCGCTGAAAATGCGGAGTTGTACGTTTTCCTGAGCAGAGATCTTCTGAATTATTGGAAAAGCTCAGGGCAGATGAGAAGCGAAGGAATTGTCGGAACCGACGATGCCCCGCCAATGCGGACTTTTCGAAAGGACTACCGCTGCCACCGCTCACGCCATCACTTCAACCACTCTTTCGCCCACCCCCCGCGGCTGCAGCTTCTCCATATACACATAAATCGCCGGCGTAATATACAGCGTCAGAAACTGCGAAACCACCAGTCCGCCCACGACCGCCAGTCCCAGCGGTTGCCGCGCGTCGCCGCCTTCGCCATACCCGAAGGCTATAGGCAGCGTCCCAGCCAGCGCAGCCACCGTCGTCATCATGATCGGGCGGAAACGCATCAGGCACCCCTTGAAGATCGCGTCGTGCGGGTTCGCCCCGTGCCGCCGCTCTTCAATCGCGAAGTCGATCATCATGATNNATCATGATCGCGTTCTTCTTCACCACGCCGAACAGCATAATCAGCCCGACGAACGCGTACAAATCGAGCTCCCGATGGAACAGCGTCAGCGTCAGCAGCGCGCCGAACACCGCCGAAGGCAGGCCGGAAAGAATCGTGATCGGATGAACGAAGCTCTCATACAAAATGCCCAGCACGATATAGATCACCAGCACCGCCACAATCAGCAGCACCGTCAGATTGCGGAAAGATTCCTGAAACTCCTTCACCGTTCCCTGGAAACTCGCAGTGACCGAAACGGGCATGCCGATCTTCCGGATCGCGGCATCCACGTCGGTCGACGTCTGCCCGAGCGGATAGTTTGGCGTAAGGTTGAAGGAAACCGTCGTCGCCGGCAGCTGCCCGAAGTGATTCACGCTGAGCGGCCCCACGGTGCGCGACATGCTCACCAGCGAATCGATCGGGATCAGCATCCCCTGCGACGAATGCACGTATAGCTTGTGCAGCGCGTCCGGAGATCGCTGGTAACGCGGGTCCAGTTCCAGAATCACCTGGTATTCGTTCGCCGGCCGGTAGATCAGCGATACCTGGCGGTCGCCGAAGGAACTTTGCAGCGCATCCTGAATCTGTTGCGGCGATACTCCCAGGGAAAGCGCGCGGTCGCGATCGATGTTGAGCGTAGCCTGCGGACTCGCTATCTGCAGGTCGGAAGTCACATCGACAAACCCTGGCAGCGCGGTCATCGCCTGCACCAGCTTCGGCGTCCATGTATAGAGCTGATTCAGGTCCGTACTCTGCAGCGTGAGCTGATATGCGCTCGCGGTGAACTGTCCGCTCACGGTAATGGGTGGCGGATTCTGGGGAAACGCCATGATGCCGGGCACCATGAAGAACTTGCCGCGGAGCTCGGCGATCGTATCGTCCACCGAAAGCGCCCGTTGCGCGCGCGGTTTCAGCAGAGCGAAGAACCCGCCCTGATTGCCGCCCATCAGAAACACCCCTACGTCGGAGACGTTCGGATCGTGCCGTGCAATTTCCGCAACCGCCATTTCGTGGCGCGCCATGGATTCGAAGGAAACATCCTGTCCGGCCATGGTGAAGGCGAAAAAGAAGCCGCTGTCCTGGCTCGGGATGAAGCCTGTTGGCATCTGCTTGAACAGCCAGACCGTACCCGCGAGCAGCAGCACGGCCAGCCCCACCGTCGCGAGCTTGAACCGCAGCGCAATGAGCAGCGTGCTTTCATATGCGCTCGCCAGCAGGCCGAAACCGCGCTCGAACAGGTTGAACAGCCATCCGTGGCGTTTGCCGTGATCCATGCGCAGGAAGCGGCTGCCCAGCATCGGCGTCAGCGTAAGAGAAACCAGGCCGGAGATCAGAATCGCAAGCGCGATCGTCACCGAGAACTCATGGAGCAGCCGCCCCACGATGCCGCCCATAAACAGCACCGGAATGAAAACAGCCACAAGCGAAACCGTCATCGAAACGATAGTGAAGCCGATCTCCTGCGACGCCAGAATGGCCGCGCGGAGCCGCGATTCGCCCGCTTCCATATGGCGCACGATGTTCTCCAGCATGACGATGGCGTCATCCACCACGAAACCCACCGAGAGCGTCAGCGCCATCAGCGACAGGTTATTGAGGCTGTAGCCCAGCAGATACATCGCGCCAAACGTCCCCACAATGGAGAGCGGCACCGCCACGCCAGGAATGATGGTGGCCGAAACATTGCGCAGAAATACGAAAATGACCATCACCACCAGGCCGATTGTCAGCACCAGGGTGAATTTCACATCGCCGATCTGCCGCCCGATCTGTTCGGAGGAATCGTACGCTGTCACCAGCTTCACCGCTGGCGGCATGGCGCGCTGCAGGTCCGGCATAAGGCCGCGGATCCCCGCCGCAACGTCCATCGTGTTCGTTCCCGGCTGCTTCTGAATCGCCAGCATGATGCCTCGCGTGCCGTCGAACCAGGCTGCGGTCTTGTTGTTCTCCACGTCGTCAATCGCGTTTCCGACCTGATCGAGGCGCACCGGAACGCCGCTGCGGTAAGCAACAATCAACGGACGGTAAGCCGCCGCATCCAGCAACTGCCCGTTCGATTTCAGCGTGAATGCCTGATTTGCGCCCTCCACGCGGCCCGCCGGCAGATTCGTGTTGCCCTGCGCGATGGCGCGCTGAACGTCGTCGATGCCCACGCCGTACGCGGCCATTTTCTCGGGATCCACCTGCACGCGCACCGCGTATTTCTGCGCTCCGTAAACCTGCACGCCGGCGACTCCGGTAAGCGTGGAAATGCGCCGCGCAAGCAGCGTTTCGGCGTATTCGTCGAGCGTGTAAAAAGGCAGCGTGGTGGAGGTCAGAGCCAGATAGACGATCGGCTGCTCGGCGGGATTCACTTTCTGATAGGACGGAGGACTCGGCATCCCCGGCGGCAGCGTTCCACCGGCGCGAGCAATCGCGGCCTGAATATCCTGCGCCGCCTCGTCGATCTTTCGGCTCAGATCGAACTGCACGGTGACAGTGGTCGATCCCTGCGTGTTCGTCGAACTCATCTGCTTCACGCCCGCGATGGTTGAAAACTCGCGTTCGAGCGGCGTCGCCACCGCCGATGCCATCGTTTCCGGATCGGCGCCCGGAAGGCCTGCGCCCACCTGAATGGTGGGGTAATCCACGCTCGGCAGCGCGGCCACCGGGAGCGCGCGGTAGCCGAGCACGCCAGCCAGCAGCACAGCCATCGCGGCCAGCGTGGTCATGACCGGACGTTCGATAAAAAGACGGGAAACGTTCATGGCTTCGGTTACCCGTTCTTACTTCTGCCCGCTTGCGCCGGCGGGGGCTGCGCCGCCCGGCACTGTCATGACGTGCGCGCCCGGCGCCAGCATCATCTGTCCGTCCGTCACCACCACTTCGCCCGGTTGCAGTCCGCTTTCGATAATGGCGCGATGTTCCAGCGTCCGGGAGACCGTCACGTTGCGGGCCTCCACCGTCTGATCCGCCTTCACCACGTAAACAAAGGCGCCGCTCTGCCCGTTTTGCACGGCCTCGGCGGGGGCCACGGTCGCGCGCCTTGAGGGATCGAGCACCAGTCTCGCGTCCACGAATTGCCCCGGCCACCACTGCCGTTTCGGATTCGCAACCGTCGCCTTCAGGTGTATGGTTCCAGTCTGCGAATCGACCGTGTTGTCGACTACGCTGAGTTCGCCCCTCGCCTGCGTGCCCGCGCCATCGCGCGACTCAATCTCGACCGGCAGCTTGCCTGCCGCGTTTTCGCGCCGAATCGTTGCAAGATACCGCTCCGGCGCGTTGAAATTCACAAACACCGGATCGACGCGGTTGATCACGACGAGCGCCACGTCGTTCACCTTCACGAGGTTTCCCGCCTGGACGAGCAGATTGCCGGTTCGCCCCGCCATCGGCGCTTTGATCTCGCAATACGTGATGTCGAGCTGTGCCCGCTCCACCGCCGCCTGATCCACCTTCAGCGCCGCGCGTGCCGTTTCCACCGCTGCCTGATCGGCTCGAACCGAAGCTCCCGCCGTTTCCGATGCCGTGGAGTATTGCAGCCGCTGCTGTTCGGAAACCAGCTTCTCGTTGGCGAGCGCCGTGAAGCGTTTGGCGTCGGCGTCGGCGGCGCGCGCCTGAGCTGCGTCCTTCTGCGCGGAGGCCTGGGCCTGCACGATTTGCGCCTGATCGCGTTCTACCGCCGCCTGCGCCTGATGCAGAGCATCCTCATAAGGGTGCCTGTCGATGTCGATCAGCACCTGGCCCGCAGTCACGTCCTGGCCTTCGGTGAACTTTACGCTCTCGATCTGCCCCGCGACCTGCGACTTGATTTCCACCCGCGCCGAGGCATCCACCGTGCCGACGACGTCGACCTCCAGTGGAGCCGACTCGAGCGTTGCCACGCCTGTAGTTACGGGCATAGGCGGCATGCCGCCCCCGGCCCCTGCAGCAGCCGCCGTCTGCTCCTTCTTTCCGCTGCATGCGGAGGCAAAGAGGGCGGCGGCGAGAATGCACATCGCCGGAAGTGCGTGGGACAGTTGAACAATTTTGGATTTCACGGAGATGTGGCTGAATGCAACCCTGAGTTTCAGTTTACCCCGATGACGGGATCGAGTTGTAGAGGATCACGGACAGACCGAACTTACGTACTCTGAACCGGCCTCGCGCCCACCACGCTTCAGCTGTCCGTTCTTTGGGCTGCGTCCATCCGTCCGACGTTAGGTATTGAGGCGAATCGCAAACAAGCGCCGGTTGCCTCGACCGGCGCTCTTCAGCGTTCCGGAATGAAGCGCGCCTTACAGCGCCAGTTCTTCGTGGTACATCATGTCCTTCAGCGTGAACTTGGCCTTGGCGCTCAGCCCGGCCAGCTTCATGTCGAACTCCACCTCCTTGTCGGCAACAGCCAGCGCGAGGGCATCTTTCGTGAACCCGAACAGGATGGTCTGGTTATTATTCATCGCCATGACGACATCCGAGTTCTGCGGCGCTTTGCCCTTAACGGTCAGCGTCGTGCCGCGCTTTAATCCGGCCGATGGGTCCGGAGGAGCCGGAGGAGGACCTGCGGGGGAATTTGCCGCATCGGCGGACTCAGCAGGCGGACCGGCACTGGCCTGATCCTGCCCGCCGCCCCCGCCATCGCGTCCACCACTTCCGAAGCGCCTGCCGCCGCCTCCGCCGCTGAAACCACGCCCACCACCGCGTCCCATCATCGTCGCGTTGAGGACCTGCATGGGTATTCCCGTCACCGCGACAACATAGTGGCCATCCAGCTTGGCGGGCAGCGCGAGCGGATGCGAATCCTGAATGGGCTTCGCGCTTTGCCACACCACTTCGAGCGATACGGACTGGCCGCCACCGCCGGCGCTGGGCGCAAGACCACCACCACCCCGGCCACCGCCAC
>PLEX01000005.1 GCA_003136575.1 Bryobacterales bacterium
ACCGCAATTTTTCCGGCCAATTTTTGCCCATGGTTTACAATCGCGTAGCTCATCGGTCTTTTCTCCTTCTCCTCTTCGAAACCGCGTCAATGCGTGGCCGTCACACTACCGGGCCGATGCCAATTTTGGTGGCCATCAGCGGGTTCCGCTTAACGTTTCCCGGGGCACGCGAAGGGCCGATAACAGCTTTTTACGGAAATTCCAATGCGGCACCCGCTAGCTATAGCTAGACTCCCGTGCGGCGGCATGGCCCGTCATCGATTGGGCCGTCCTCAGGCTTGCGGGCCGGGCGCCTGGTGGCACATAGGCTCGCGCATCTTCTTACGTTCCTCTTGCCTGCAACTTTCGCCGCTTGAGGTGCGCGTTTTGCGCTTGGCACAGGTGGATCACACGCGCGGAGCACCATTATGACCAAATGTGGTCATCAAAAGCCGCCGTTTTTGCTGGATGAGCTCGTAGTCGTGATCGGCGGGAAGGTCTTCTCGCATGCGAATGGGCGTCGGAGTATTACGCCCGAACTTCACGAGCCGACCAATCGGCGGGAATCGTCACTTAGGAAACCTTGGCTGTAGAAGAGATACTCGCGGCTTGCCAATCGCCGTAGTGAATGATAAAGGACGCTACGCCGAACATCCCCTTCTATTCTGTTTACCAGACGATAAAGTATGTTCGCATCAAACATCACCGATTTCCCTTCTGGCGGCGATGAAATCCCGGGATACGTCTGATTCGCTGCGCTTGCCCAGAGGGAAACTTCGGACACGGCCGAAAAGGAGCCGTCCCGATGTCTCCCAAAACGCAACAAGAATCCACAACTTGCCCAACGACCGGCACCATCCCTGAACTGGAGCACTCCAAGGCGGCCGTTCTCAACACGCTCGCATCTCGACACTCAAGGCGAAGCTACCAATCCGCCATCGACCGGTTTATCGCCTGGTATTGCAGCGAGCCTCGACTGACGTTCAACCGTTCCGTTGTCGTGAGCTACCGCTCGTCCCTGGAGCGTCTCTCCCTTTCCGCGGCAACAATCAACCTGCAACTTTCAGCGATCCGACGACTTGCGGACGAATCTGCCGAGAGCGGTTGGCTGAGCCCGGAACTGGCGATTGGAATCCGGCGAGTTAAGGGAGTAAAGCGGCTCGGACGGAAAATGGGCAACTGGCTCACCCGAAATCAAGCCCAAGAGCTGGTTAGCTCCGCCTCGGACAACAGCCTGCGCGGCTGGAGGGATGGGGCCATGCCGGGGCTACTTCTGGGATGTGGATTGCGGCGCTCGGAGGTCGTGGGTTTGAATCTGGACCAGGTGCAATCAATGGAAGGCTGGGTCATTGCCAATTTGGTTGGCAAAGGAGGACGGTTACGGACGGTTCCCATGCCGTCGTGGTGTAAGGAGCTTGTCGATACCTGGCTCCGGCACTCAGGAGTCAGCGACGGAAAGGTATTCAGTTGAGTCTTGAAGGGTGGAATTCTTGAAGGAACTGCCGTGAGCGCCAATATAGTCTGGTACGCAGTGAAGCGGTGTGCAGGACAGGCCGGCATAAACAATCTGGCGCCCCATGACCTACGTCGCACATGCGCCCGGCTTTGCCATGGCAGCGGCGGCGAACTGGAACAGATCCAGTTTCTGCTAGGTCACGCTTCTGTGCAAACAACCGAACGGTACGTCGGATGCAAACAGAAGCTCCAGGATGCCGTGAATGATCGGCTTGGAATTTCGGTTGCGAGCGACGCCGCCTGAAATCTCGGCCACCGACAGTTGGCGGTAGCATACTTTATCGTCTGTTTCCTGGTA
This sequence comes from Bryobacterales bacterium, assembly GCA_003136575.1. Classification (GTDB taxonomy): domain Bacteria; phylum Acidobacteriota; class Terriglobia; order Bryobacterales; family Bryobacteraceae; genus BOG-234. Next base: position 1,793 of record PLEX01000005.1, read on the forward strand.
AAACAGAATAAAAGGGGACGTACGCGATAGCGTCCTATGTTATTCAGGGCTGGCAAGCGGCGGGCGGTTTGCCGCCTGACGCCGGCGTCGAAGGTGAGGGGTCTGCGTTCCCCGCAGAGTCTAAGATATGCTGGTTCCAATCGCTATGACCAAAAAAAGCTTTTCCGGCGCGCTATGTCTGCTGATTGCTCTTGCGTCCGCCGCCTTCGCCCTCGACATCAATGGCAAGTGGACAGGCAACCTCGCCTCGCCCAACGGCGATCTTGAGACCACAATGGTGTTCAAGGTGGACGGCGAAAAACTGACCGGCACCGTCGCCAACATGTACGGCGAAGAGCAGATTTCCGAGGGCTCGGTAAAGGGCGACGACGTGAACTTCGTCGTCAACGCCGGCGGCGGCCAGTTCAAGATCCTCTACAAAGGCAAAGTCACCGGCCAGGACATCAAGTTTCATGTCGTCATCGGCGAGTTCGGCGAAGGCGATCTGCTGGTGAAACGCGCCCCATAAGTACTCTCCGAACTCCCTCCCCATTGCCGGCATTAACCTCACCCGGATCCGGCGACATCCGCCCGCCAGAAGATCTGTTTCAGAAGTTCGCGCGGCCTGATGCATGCCAATATTGGAAGGCATTTCAGCGCGGCCGTTCGGGCGACGAGGAATGTGACGGAGCACCGAGCAGACGGCTGCCGAGCGTGTCTGAGCCGCACTTCCTCTATCGGGACTTCCGGAGAGTCTGGCTGAACCGCGCGGTATATCCGGCGAAGTGCGTCGTCGGTTAACCTTTCTGCGAACGCCGGGCAGCGCTTTTCATAGGAGCTTCCTGAATTCCTCCACGGTCAGGCCGGCATCCCGAATGATGCCGCCCATCGTGTAAGCGTTAACCGGATCGTGGCGCGGGATCGTCACAAAGGCGCTGCCCTTCGACATCACGATGTGCCTGGAGCCTTCCCGCATCACGGCATACCCCGCCTTTTCCAGAGCTCGTACCGCGCGAAGGTGCGGTATTCCCGGCAGCTTCGGCACCGGCTAGACCGAGACTTCCACTTCTCGCATGTTCGATTCCTTGAGCGAGTCCCCTACCGCCCCGAGATACTCTCGAATGGCGTCCCGAATGTTCTCGAGCGCCTCGGCTTCGGTCACGCCCTGCGACCAGCAACCAGGCAATCCAGGACAGGAGGCGGAGAATCCTTCTTCCGACACGAGCAAAGCGACTCTGTAGTGCGAAATCATTTCCCCTTCATTCTACGACGCTCGATGGATAATGGGGAACCCCACACCCAGGGCTCCCGCATAGCCTACAGGGCCGCTGGCGTTTCCCGGCACCAATCGGGCATGATGTCCTGGAACGGGACTTGTGGACAACGTCGATAGCGGACCTCAGAACGCCGGGGAAATCCTTATCGTTTGCCCGGGAC
>PLEX01000232.1 GCA_003136575.1 Bryobacterales bacterium
GGAAACCAGCGCGCCGAGGCTGCGAGGCGCCAGTTGGCAACCGATCCGCATCCGCTGGCGAAGTATCGCGTGAACGCGACGCTGCAGAATATGCCCGAGTTCCACGCGGCGTTCGGCTGCAGGCAGGGCGACGCGATGGTGCGGCCGGTGGCGCAGCAGTGCCGGTTGTGGTGAGTCAGCTCCCGAGTTCGCGCAACGCTTCGAGATCGGTCATGCCCGAATGCCGTGCTGTGCGCAGAATGCCTGCGCTTCGGGACCGGCGAAATGGCGCGTGTTGAGAGTGCAGAGGATGTCCGCTTGGCCGGCTGCTGCGGTGTAGAGGATCGGATCGTCGGCCGGGTCCGGCGAGATGGGCGGTCGTATTGCCGACGGGTCGACCATCAATGCCGCGGCGGCTACCCGCGCCCCAAATGCTTCCGCGTAGGTCGCCGTCAGGTGGTAACGCGCCTGAATTCGGGGATACCGCAGAACACGATTTAATTCATCGACAATGAACGCTGAAAGAACCAGCGTGTGCTCGCGGCGTATGGTCTCCAGAAGCCGCATTGCCGGTCCGCCGGGACTACCCGACGCGCGAACCAAAATGTTGGTGTCAAGGGTAATTCTCACCGGCGCTGACTGCGCACTGCCCGAATCGCTTCGCCGATCATCTCAGTCAGCTCATCTTCGGTAACGTCGGGAGCGCGCGAACCGATCTCGCGGGCTGCCGCAATCAATTCCCGCCACGCCGTTTCACGTTCCTCGCCGGTTGGTTCGGGATGTGCGCGATACCGGTCTTGAGGTTCGATCATCGCTTGGTCGGGCTGAGCATCCATGACGCCGGTTTGGCGCCCAGCTGTTCGCCGCGCTGTTCGGAAAATTATCGACCATTTCAGTCTCTGTCCTCAGGATACCGCAATTCGACGAACCTCAATCGCCGAAGCGGGCCGTCGCACGCGCTCGCGCCTTTACGGCTTCTTCTTCGCGATTCTTCGGCGGCGCATTGGTTTCGAGTCCGCAGAGCAGCCGCGCCGATATCGAGGAAATCTCGTCTATCGCAGCCAAAAACGGACCCTCGTTCGCCTTCGATGGCTTCGTGAAGCCACTGATCTTTCTGACGAACTGAAGCGAAGCAGCGCGGATTTCTTCCTCCGTCGTTGGCGGATCGAAATTAAAGAGCGGTTTGATATTCCGGCACATCGGGCACTCCTTTAATCTTCGTCGGCGCGAAGTTTGGCTAACACTCCAAGGTCTTCAAGCGTGGTCGTATCGCCCTTCACCTCGCCGCCCGCAGCCAGTTCGCGCAGTAAACGGCGCATGATCTTGCCACTGCGCGTCTTCGGCAACGCATCGGTGAAACGGATATCGTCCGGCTTCGCGAGCGAGCCGATTTCCTTGCCCACCCAAGCGCGCAGCTCTTCCTTCAGTCCGTCGCTCATCTCGTTGCCGAGTTGCAGAGTGACGAAAGCTGTAATGCCCTGTCCCTTGATCTCGTCGGGTCGGCCGACAACAGCCGCTTCCGCCACCTTCGGATGCGCCACCAGCGCCGATTCCACTTCCATCGTGCTCAACCTGTGGCCGGAAACATTGATCACGTCGTCGACGCGTCCCATTACCCAGATGTAGCCGTCTTCGTCCTGCCGCGCGCCGTCGCCGGTGAAATACGATCCCGGAATCTGCGACCAGTACTGCTCCCTGAACCTCTCGGGATCGTTGTAAATGCCACGTGTCATCGAAGGCCATGGCTTGCGGATGACGAGATAGCCGCCGGAGCCGGCCGGCACGGGCTGGCCCTCGCGAGTCACCACTTCCAGATTGATGCCAGGCAACGGCCGAGTGCAGGAACCGGGCTTGGTCGCCGTAGCACCAGGCAAAGGACTAATCATGATCGCGCCGGTTTCCGTCTGCCACCACGTATCAACAATGGGGCAGTGGTTGTGGCCGATAATGCTTCGGTACCACATCCATGCTTCGGGGTTGATCGGTTCACCGACGCTCCCGAGCAGCCGTAAGGTCTTCATCGCGTGCCGCGCCGGCCACTGTTCGCCAAGGCGCATGAAGGCGCGAATCGCAGTCGGGGCAGTGTAGAATACCGTCACCTTATGGCGGTCGATCATATCCCAGAAACGGTCCGGCTGCGGATAAACCGGCCCACCTTCGTACATCACGACGGTCGCGCCGTTCTGCAGCGGCCCGTAAATGACGTAGCTGTGTCCGGTGACCCAGCCGATATCGGCAGTACACCAGAAGATGTCTTCATCGCGCAGGTCGAAAACCCATTTGCTTGTGATGTAAGTACCCACGGCGTATCCGCCGGTGGTGTGCAGGATGCCTTTCGGTTTGCCTGTAGTGCCGGAGGTGTAGAGGAGGTAGAGCGGATGCTCGGAATCGAGGTGTTCCGCAGGGCACTCGTCGGAAACGATGGCCATTCGCTCATGCCACCAATGATCGCGTCCGGGCTCCATGTGCTGTTCGGTGCCAGTGCGTTTAAAGACGATGACGCTGTGGACTGTGGGACATTGGGCGACTGCGACATCGACGGCGGGTTTGAGCCTGATCTCGGCTCCCCGGCGGAACGTGCCATCCTGCGTTATCACGCACGATGCCTGGGAATCGTGGATGCGATCGGTGATCGCCTGCGACGAGAAGCCGCCGAAGATCACAGTATGGGGGGCGCCGATCCGGGCGCAGGCGAGCACGGCAATAGCGAGTTCCGGAGAAGTGCCCATGTAGATCGCGACGCGGTCGCCGGTTCTGACCCCAAGCGACTTCAGCACGTTAGCGAACCGGCAAACCTCGTCATGCAGTTGCTGATACGTCAGGGTGCGGATTTCGCCCGGTTCGCCTTCCCAAATGAGAGCGGCTTTGTTTTTTCGCCAGGTAACAAGATGCCGGTCCAGGCAGTTGTAAGAAAGATTGATCTTGCCGCCGACGAACCATTTGGCGAATGGCGCGTCGCTCCAATCGAGGACTTTAGTCCAGGGCTTGAACCAGTCGAGTTGTTTCGCGATATTGCCCCAGAATTTCTCCGGGTCGCTATCGGCCTCGGCGTAGAGGCGCTCGTAGTCTTCGATGGATGGAATGTGCGACTTTTCGCTAAACGCCGCGGATGGCGGGAAAAGACGCTTTTCGTTCAGGGTCGACTGGATATCGTTGGAAGGTTGTGTGGACATGCCGGATCATAAGCATGATATCGAATGGACGTTTAGCGGTCGGGTTCTTCGAGAACGGCGGCAGCGCTGTTTCCGCTTGGCCGCGGACGACGGCGGGCCATCACGTAGGAGTAAGGGTCTTCCGGCGGCTCGGGTTCGCGTCTGATCACTCGCTTGAGCGCGTCGAGCAGATGCCGGAGTCGCGATGGCCAGGCTCGTCTTACCATAATTGTGATCGTACAACTTTTTCGGGAACGCGGAAAGAGAACAACTGCGCTCACAGGTCTTCGAGCGGGTTCATATTCGGCAGATACAGCAATATCACGATCACGATCCACCAGATCGCCAGGAAATGCGAGTAAAGAGCAGCGGCCAGAATGTCCCTGCGCCGCACATCGGCAATCGCGAAGGTGAACCAGATCGTGCACGCGACCACTCCCAGCCAGTGCGCGCCCGTAACCGCCAGATAGGTTCCGCCGAAGGGCGTGTGGGGGCCAAGCTCCACCAGATAAATCATCCGCACCCACTCCACGCCTTCCAGAAACAGGAACAACAGCCAGCTCGCAATCGCGATCGCGACCCATCTCACCGCCTCGTCGGCCTTGCCCTGCTTCGCGCTGTTCGCCCCCACCGCCACTGTTACGCTTGCGCAGATTGCCGACATGCCCAGCGCGCAGATCATCAGCAAAGATCCGAACTCGAACGGCACGGGCCAATCCGCGGTCCTTGCTTTGATGTAATACATGAATGCCAGCAAAGCGACAAACGTGGCGAAATTGACCGCGATCAGCACCATCGTGCGCCGGCGTGCGGGTGTTGCGCCGTATTCGGCGATTTGGGCGTGCATGTTGTCTAAGCTCTAAGACCAGAATACGAAAATGGACATCAGCGCGAGCCACATCACATCGAGGAAGTGCCAGAAAATCGCGCTGACTCCCATGACGTTCCGGTTGAGCGGGATATACGGAAAGGCCAGAGCGCGGACCAGGACGAAGTAAAGCGCCGCGAGCGCTCCGATCACGTGCGCGGCATGCGCCCATGTGAGAACGTAGAAAAAGGCGCTGGCGGGGTTGTGCCGCATGTAGAAGCCGTGGTCGGCAAGGAACTTCCAGTTCAGCGCCTGGCCGATCAGGAACCAGGTGCCGAGCAAAGTCCCGGTGAGCCATAGCACTCTGAATCGCGGCCGGTTTCCGGCGAGAAACGCCCGCCGGCTCATGTCGATTGCAACGCTGCTCAGCAGCAACGCGGCGGTATTCCACCAGAGCAGCGGCGGCACGTCCAATCGGTGCCAATCGTTATTCGTCGCAAGCCCTCGGCGCACGAACATCGCGAGCACCAGAGCGACAAAAGTCACCGTGCTGGCGAACATGCCGAGGTAAATGGCAATTCGCGCTGTTCCGGCCGACCTGGACGCGTCCGACTCGTTGCCGCTATTGCCTTCGCCCCAGCCGCGAGGCGGGCGGGGAACGATTGGCGGAGGTGCTCCGATACCGGGTTCTGTCAGGGCTGGCATCTTGCTGAAATCCCGCCGTCCGCCGGCCCCGTGGAGCGTGGCGCGCCGTCAGCGCAGGATGAAAAACCGTCGAAAACCAACTGTACCGCATTCGGTTTTCGCTTCGAGCCGCTCTTTAAGGACACGCGCAAACTTAGGCCGCCGGACCCCGAAGGAATGAGTGCTGCTCAGATGTTCGGCACCGTGTGGCGACCTGCCGTTTCCGAGCCTCAGTACAATATCCCCATGCGAACCATCGCCATCCTCGCCCTCATCTGCGGCCAGGCCTTAGCTGCCGGGCCCATCGTCGATACCGCGAAATCGCCCCACGCGGCCTTTCACCCGGTCGCGATCACCAGCGTGAAGATGGGCAGCGGCTTCTGGGAGGACCGGCGCAAAATCAACCTCGAGCGTTCCCTCCCATCCATGTTGCAACTGTTCGAGCAAAACGGCTGGATAGACAACTTTCGCCGGCTCTCCGGCAAGGCTGTCTCACGCCGCGGCCCGCTCTATACCGATTCAGACGTTTACAAATGGATGGAGGCCGTCGCATGGCAGCTTGCGGCGGGAGATGTGCCGCAACTCCGGGCCGATTTCGACCGCCTCACCGACATCATCGTTGCCGTGCAGGAGCCATCGGGCTATCTCAACACCTACTATCAGGAAGACCAGAAACCGAAACGATTTACCGAAATGGTGCGCTCGCACGAGTTGTACTGCCTCGGGCATTTGCTCCAGGCCGCCATCGCTTACTACCGCGTCACCGGGAATCGCAAGCTCCTCGACGCCGGCATTCGCTACGCCGACTACGTGGTGAGCAGGTTCGGTGTCGATGAGGAGCCGGCGATGACCGGGCATCCCGAATTTGAGATGGCTCTGGCCGAGTTGTATCGGGTGACCGGCCAGCGAAAGTATCTCGACTTCGCCGGGTATCTGCTGAGCGGTGTCGAAACACAGCGACTGCACCTGACTCCCGCGCAGACGAAATATGCTTTCAGCGGCTCGCCGTTTACCGGACGCACGATCTTCGAAGGCCATGCGGTTCGCGCCATGTACGCCGCCAGCGGAGCGACCGACTACTACATGGAGACCGGCGATCCGGCGTACCAAGACACTCTCGACAGGCTTTGGCAGGATCTGGTTTCATATCGTCTCTACATCACCGGCGGTGTCGGCTCACGCGCGTCCGGTGAAGCCTTCGGAGAGCCTTACGAATTGCCGAACGCGCAGGCCTACACCGAAAGCTGCGCCGCCATTGCCACGTTCATGTGGAACTGGCGGATGTTGCTTGCGTTCGGCGAATCGAAATACGCCGACGTGATGGAGCGGTCGCTTTACAACGGCATCAATTCCGGGATGTCGCTCGACGGCACGCTCTACTGCTATCGCAATCCGCTCGAATCGACCGGCGAGAAGATCCGTAACGAGTTTTATGACACGGATTGCTGCCCGCCGAATCTGGAGCGGACCTTCGCCGCGCTGCCCGGCTACCTCTACGCCGCTTCATCCGACGGCATTGCGGTCAATTTCTACCACACTTCGACGATGGACGCCCACGGAGTTAAAATCTCGCAGACGACGGAATACCCATGGAACGGTCGTGTGGAACTGCGCATCGATGGGACCACGAATAAGGAGTGGAATCTGCGGCTAAGAATTCCGGCATGGTCGTCGCAGACTTCGATCACGGTGAACGGGCAACCCGTCGCATCGCAGATCCATCCGCAACCGGGCCGCTTCGCCGAAATCAGGCGCGCGTGGAAAGCGGGCGATATCGTCGTATTGAATCTGGACATGCGACCGCGGTTCACGTCGGCGAACCCGTTGTTGCGGGAAGACATGGGGCGCGTGGCGGTCGAGCGTGGTCCGCTCGTTTACTGTCTGGAGCAGGGCGATCAGCCATCGCTGCGCTTGTTTGAATCGTCCCTGACTCAGACGGGCGAATTCAAAGAAGAGCGTCGGCCCGATCTTCTTGGTGGTCTGATCGTCTTGCACCATGCGGGTACCGAGACTGCCGCCCCGCTCAAGGGCGCGTCCCTTTACCAGACATTTCCGTCGCCTCCGCTGCCGAAGCGGCCCATCGATCTGGCGCTGATTCCGTACTACGCGTGGGCCAATCGCGGGCCGAGCAACATGGAAGTCTGGATTCCGCTGGGCGGGCTTTGACGCCGATTTAAACCCGGCTTCGGTGACTCTACCACAAGCGCTGCTTAATGCGGGTTGTCTTCCATTCGAATGTCGGCGGCACTCGCGCCTTGGTCGATCCGAGAGCCCGAATCGTCGCTATTCCTACAGGGTCTGGTCCTGGCCAAGCTAGCTGATTTCGAGACTGATACCGCGGTCTCCGCATCAAAGGTCCTCCCAGTCTTCCGGGGCGATGTGGGCTTGCTGGAGAATACTGCGGAGCGTGCCAACCGGAATCTCATGCTTCCTCGGCACGATTGCCGTATCGACAATCAAACCCCTGCTGCCGGGCAAACTTCACGTGACTACCCTTCTGGCTGATTTCTACAAAGCCCGCGGCCCGCAGGCGGCGGTTGACTTCGCGGAATGGCTCGGGCTTAAGCCGCCCCAACCTCAACCTCGACCAGTCTTACCTGCGGCGGTCGCGTAGCCTGTGGCGGCTCGAAATACAGCTCCAGCGCTTCCTTCAGATTTGTCAGCGCCTCAGCTTCGGTCACACCCTGGCTCGCAACATCCAGTTCGAGACATTGCGACACATACCAATCACCTTCTCGCCACACGCTCGCTGCAAACGGACGTTTCATGCCTTCATTCTGTCATACCCTGTCGGCAATATCGATTCGCAAAATAGCCCAGCGTTTACAAATCGTCACGACCTTGACGCGCCCCACAGCCATTTAGGCGCATGAGCGGCTCAAGTTACTTAAAGCTCATGGTCGGGATAGGTCGTTACTACAGGAAATAGGCGATAGTGGAACTCTGCCCGCGCCGCTGCCGAAACACCCGTCGACCGGCGCCGCTAACTGGGGCAGCGCCCGCGAAACCGACGGCTGAACAGGAGCATGCCGAAAAGGCCCAACGTCAGCAGCGGCCCAAACGCCGGCTCCGGGGTGCCCGAATTGAAAGTGCCCGTATCGGAGAACTCAAGAACGGTGTCAGGGACGCCGTCAGGGCCGTAAACAGCCGAGGATTGGCTGTAGCCGAGGCGGTCAACATCTGTGATTCCGGAGCTGCCGATCACGAGCTCTTGGTTTCCGCTAGTCTTGGACCAGATAGATGGAGTCGTCAGAACATTGTTCGTAAAGGTTGCTGTGAGAACGGCCCCGGTCGTGTAGTAGACAGTTAAGTCCAGATTGATGAGGCCCGCCGGGACCGCTCCGTTCTCAAACCGGTCCTCGTAACCGAGGAGCAGCAGATAGGAACCTGAGGGGACATCCAGCGCCCCTGTCGGGGCCGGGTCAAGAAAAGGGGCGTTCGGTTTGCCAGCCGGTGTTACGCCAATCGACGCGCCGCTGTCGGTACCCCAAACGCCCCCAAACGGCGCATTATTGCCGTTGGTCACTATCGTGATCGCCGAGATGTCAGCCCGCGCGGGAATCGCCGCGCTTACGGCGAGAGTCAGAAAAACCAAAAGAGCTTTGTTCACAGAGCCTACGTTAAATTACAAGGGTAATTGCGCTGACTTTATCACGAGCAAAAAAAAAAGCAAGGGTTTTGTCATTTTATTTCCGCAGCCTCCGATGCCGAAAAGGCCGTCGATCTGGCGCTGATTCCGTGCTATGCACGGACAATCGCGGACCGAGCAATATGGAGGTCTGGATTCCGCTGGGCGGGCTTTGACGCGGTTTTGAAACTCAACCGTAACCTCTCCGTGCGAAGATGGGCGAGGCGGCAATCGCCGTCGTTCGCCCATGCCAGATCCCCTTATTGAAGCGCAACACGTAGAGAAATACTACGCACAGGAAGGCCAGAGCCGCATCCAGGTCATTGCCCCCACCGACCTCGCCGTCTATCCCGACGAGATTCTCGCAGTGCTTGGACCATCCGGCTCCGGAAAATCGACCCTGTTGCGCATGTTGACCGGCCTATCGACACCTTCCGCGGGTCAGGTATTCTGGCACGGCCAGCCTGTCGTTGGCCCTTGCGAGAACGTCTCAATCGTTTTTCAGAGTTTCGCGCTTTTCCCGTGGCTGACGGTTCTTGAAAACGTCGAGGCGCCCCTGAAAGCGCGCGGTGTTTCCGCCGACGAGCGCGAAAAGCGCGGCATGAAGATACTCGATACGGTCGGTCTGGCCGGTTTTGAAACGGCGTATCCGAAGGAACTGTCCGGCGGCATGAAGCAGCGTGTCGGGTTCGCCCGCGCGCTGGTGGTGGAGCCCGAAGTCCTGTTCATGGACGAGCCTTTCTCGGCTCTCGACGTCTTAACCGCCGAGAATCTGCGCAGTGAACTTCTGGACCTCTGGAGCGACCGCAAACTGCCCACGCGCGCGGTTTTCATCGTGACCCACAACATTGAAGAGGCGGTCCTTCTCGCCGACCGTATCGTCGTGCTTGGCAAGAACCCCGGCGTCATCCGAACCGATTTCCGCGTGGAGCTTCCTCGTCCGCGCGACCGCAAGAATCCGGTCTTCGAACAAATCGTGGACCACGTCTACAAGGTGCTCACCCGGCCCGACGCCGTTCCCGTGCTGGAAACCGTTGCTTCGAGCGGAACCACGGCTACACCCGCCGCCACACCTAAGTACCAGATGCTGCCCCATGCGCGGCCCGGCGGCGTAACCGGGCTGGTCGAGATTTTGTACGACGGCATTCAGGCGGGCAATAATGGCCGCGAAGATATTTACCGCCTCGCCGACGAACTGGCATTCGAAATCGACGAAATCCTGCCCATCGTGGAAGCGGCGGCGCTGCTGGGATTGCTGAAAGTCTCGGAAGGCGATGTCGAGATCACGCCGCTGGGCATTACGTTCATCGACTCCGGCATCGTGGAGCGAAAGGAAATCTTCCGCAAGGCCGCTCTCGAAAACGCCACGCTGATACGGCAGATTACGCGGTCGCTCGAAAAGAAAGCCAATCACAAGCTTTCCGACGAGTTCTTCCACGATATCCTTGATGAGCATTTCACGGAGGATGAAACCGTCCTTCAGTTGCAGACGGCGATTGTCTGGGGCCGATTCGCGGAGTTGTTCGACCACGATTCCAAGGGAAAATTCTTCTTTATTCCTGAAGATGACGACGAAGCGTCCCAAAGCGTCGATAGAGATGAAAACGACGCTGCTGTCGATTCCGGCGTAACGGCGGGACCGCGTTCATGACCGGGCGGGAGCTTCCTTCCCCGCTGTTGCACAAACGCAGCTGGTCATTTCTGATTGACGCCACAGTTTTTGGCGCGCTGCTCGCATTTCTCTATGCGATGGTCGCGGTAGGCCGCTACTGGTTCGGCGCGGCAGTGCCCGCCGCGGATATTTCCCGTTCGCCGAGCGCTTTGCCGCTGTATGCGTTCTATTCGCTGGTCCGCATGGCTGCGGCTTACTTGCTCAGCATGGTGTTTGCGGTCGGTTACGGGTACGTCGCCACATATAGCAAGCGTTGGCAGACTGTCATGCTGGCCGTGCTCGATATCCTCCAGTCGATCCCGGTCCTCAGCTTTCTTCCAGGCGTCATGCTGGCGATGGTGGCGCTGTTTCCCACGCGGCAGATGGGAGTGGAGTTCGGCTCGATCATTCTGATTTTCACCGGCCAGGTGTGGAACATGGCATTCAGTTTCTACGCGAGTCTGCAGGCCGTCCCACGCGAGTTGCGGGAAGCCTCGCGCATTTACAAGTTCAGCAGGCTACAGACGTTTCTCCAGTTGGAGTTGCCGTACGGGGCGATCGGGCTTGTCTGGAATTCAATGGTCTCGGTAGCAGGCGGCTGGTTCTTTCTGATGGCCTGCGAGATGTTCGTTCTCGGGAACCGCGATTTCCGCCTGCCCGGGCTGGGATCGTTTCTACAATCGGCCGCGAGCGCCGGCGACACACCGGCCATCCTTTGGGGACTGGCTGCCATGATAGCGGTGATCGTGGCGATTGACCAGCTCATCTGGCGTCCGGCGATAGCCTGGTCCGACAAATTTAAGTTCGAACAGGTGGAGAGCAAAGAAGCCGGGGGCTCGGCGGTCCTGAATCTGCTTCGCGGTTCCCCGCTTCTCAGTCGCCTGCGGCAATCGGTGCTGACTCCGTTGTCGGAACGGATTTATCTTCGCAGTTCTCGGCATCCCGCGACGCAACCCGATCTTCCGGACGCGGCGCGGGCTCCGCTTTCGCACTGGCGCGTGGTTACAGGTTATGCGATCCCGGCTCTGCTGCTGGCGCTGATCGCCTGCGGCGTTGCCGCGGCGTTTCAGACCCTGCGCTCCATCACTTCGACGGAGCTTGTGCTGACCGTGCAGAGCGCCGGCGCGACATTTCTGCGCGTTGCCGTGTCGCTCATCATCGCGTCGGCATGGGCGATTCCGGCCGGTGTGGCGATCGGATTCCATCCAAAGCTGGCGAAGATCGCTCAACCACTGGCACAGATCGCGGCGTCGGTGCCCGCGACGGCGCTGTTTCCCGTAATCCTACTGGGCTTGATCAGCATGGGAGGCGGGCTGGGAACCGGGTCGATTCTGCTGATGCTGCTCGGCACGCAATGGTACATACTGTTTAACGTCATCGCCGGGGCCATCGCGATTCCTTCCGATCTCAAAGAGGTTGCCGACGTCTTCCACTTCGGTGCCATGCAGCGATGGCGCATCGTGATTTTGCCGGGCATCTATCCATATCTGATTACGGGCCTGGTCACGGCATCAGGCGGAGCGTGGAACGCAAGTATCGTGGCCGAATACTTTCACTTCAAAGGAAAAGTGCTGTCGACGTTCGGCCTCGGCGCACAGATCAGTTCCGCAACCGACAGCGGCAACTTCGCGCTGTTGCTGCTTTCGACAATGGTGATGGCGACCTTCGTGGTCACCGTGAACCGGCTGCTGTGGCGTCCGCTCTATCGATTGGGCGAAACGCGCTTCCGGCTGGGTTGACTCCGTCCCCCGCCCCCACCTGGCTACTTTCCAGGAATGTCTTGACTGATCTGGTTTTGTTGTGTATCATCCGTGTAGATGACCCGTGAAAGCGCCATCCGCAAACGCGACCGGCTCGCCGCCACTCTTGGCCGGGGCGTCGAGGCTCTGCGCGGATCTCTGCTCGAACGCACCACCTTCCATTCCGGCGGCTGTCCCAAATGTGCCCGTGGCGAGGGGCATCCTCAGTGGGTTCTCAGTGTGAACTACCCGGGAGCGAAGAACCGCCAGTTGAGTCTGCCTCCGGAACAGGTTCCGCAGGTGCGCAAAGCTCTGGAGCGTTATCGCGAGGCGAAGGAGACGCTGGAGGCCATCAGCGAACTCAACCAGTATTTGCTGCGGCTGGAGCGGGACGAGTCGAAGCAGCGTGAAGCATGATCGCCGGGCAACGCCGCAACGCAGCTTCGCCGATGGCCTGATTGCGGAAAGACGTCAAGGATCTGTGGGAACCCCGGATGCGGCTGCCGACGTGGCGCTGAATGACGACCGGCTGCTGGAAATCATTCAGGAGGAGTTGAGCAAGCGCTGCAAAAAGAGCAAGACCCGCGGTCGCCCTTCCACAACGGCCGAGGTTGTTCTCCGGATGTTGTTGCTCAAACAAATGCGTTGCTGGAGTTACGAGGATGTGACGCGCGGAGTCCGCGCCAACCTTGTATAGCGAGAGTCCACCGGCGTAGGCGGCGGGAAGGTTCCCGACGACAAGACCGTGGCGCGACTGGCGCGACAACTGGGTTCCGGGGCCATCAGGCAGTTGCATCGGCGCACCGTCGGGATCGCGCTGGAAAAGAAGCTCGCGGCTGGCCGCCGGATGCGCGTGGATACCACGGTGGTCGAAAGCAATTTTCCACTATCCGACCGACAATACGCTGATGGGCGGCGGCGTCAGGGTGCTCACGCGCCTGTTTCCTGCAAGGCCCCGGAGGCCTGAGCCAGGAATTCAGTTCGAAGAAGGCCGCTCCACATGATCGACGATTATCGTCTCCACCGGGCCCCGGGACGCTTCCAGCCTAAGCCCGAGCGCCTGTACCGAAGTGACGATCCAGGCCGCGACGTCGGGATGCGGATCGTCCGAAATCTGCTCGTACAGAAAATCGAACGACCCTTCGAGGCCAGTTTGATCGATCACTGGCCGCCCCATGAACCGGCCCAGACGCTTCGCGAGTTGAGGCATCGAGATGTTTTTGCCGGCCAACCCGTCGCCAGAGATATTACCTCCGCCGACTCCGCCGGCCCAGGGAGCTTCGTCCTTATTCTTCGGCTCCTGCAGCTTCAGCGCTTTGCCGCCTTTTACGAGCAGGTAAACCGGCCCGTCTTTAGCCTCGCGGTGAATCTTCAGTTGAAACCGGTCGGCGAGCAGAGTGCGGAGCATCTGCTGCTGCTCCGCACTCGGTCTGTCCGGAGGCGACGGATTGGCTCTGGCCGACACGGACGAAACGGGCGGCTTCGCCTCGATCGTGTAGCGGTCTGTGCGCACCCAGCCCGGTCCGCCGGACATCTGGAACGGCTGAACGTCGAACGCCTCTTCCATCAGCATTTCGAATGTCAGAGAATTGGCAATGATCCGGCCTCCCGGATAACTGAAAAGCCCGATTGCGCCTCCCTGCGCGGGCTTGATTGACGCGACTTCAAACGCGAGTGTCTGGCCAGACAAATCAGTGCCCGCGATAACCGCAATGCCGACGGCCCAAAGCTTCGGAATCAGCATAGTCTTCCCGAGAGAACGTTAGATCGCAGATTTGGACGTCGCCAAGGGCGGTCTGTTAGCTTCCGGGCACGCACTCAGCGCATAAGCACGCACTCAGAGCGCCCGAACAGAAACAATTCCCGCATAGCACAAAGTCTGCGCCCGAGGCTCTCGCTCTGCTGCGTTGCGCCTCGGAAAACTCAGCGCGGCGCGCCGCTACGCCGGTTCAGGGAACGGATAACCCGACTTCGCCAGCGCCTTCTGCAACAAAAGGATCGATTCGGATTCGGAAATGCCCCGGGCCTGCGCGACTTCGCCGATCAACATGCCGCGCGCGCGGTCCAGCATCTTCTTCTCCCGGAACGACAAGGGCTTCTCGCTTTGGAGCCGAACCAGTTGCTTAAAAACCTCCGCGATCTGCAGCAGACTGCCGGTCAGCATTTTGTCGCTGTTGATGCGAAAACGGACTTTCCAATCGGACAGACTCTCAATATCGGGTCCGGCCAGATAGCCGAGCACCTTCGAAACATCCCCATTTCGAGAGAGCTTACGCAGACCGATTGTATGCGCGTTTGCGAACGGCACCATTACGGTCATGCTGGAGCAAATAAGCCGGAGAAGGTAAAATTTCTCGGGCTTCTGCGAAAAAAAACGAGTGCTGATATTCTCGATGGTCCCAACTCCCTGGTTGGGATACACCACTTTTTCGCCTACCGCGAAGGTCATCATACGTTGAGCCTCCCACCAGACCTGAGGTGTGATGATTAATGAAAATTTAACAACCGAGCAACTCATGATAGAGCCGTCGGTCAAGTTTTGTCAAGTGCCGTCCAAAGATAATGTTTATAAGGGATTGGGGCAGCCCCGAAAGATATGGAACCGGTTGCGCCAAATTGCGGTTAAGACCGCAATTTGGTTGAAATCACTCAACAACCACCTTCGAGGGGTGGCTGTTTATGCGATTGCCTGTGTACGGTCAAATATAGTCCGCGCAGCTCATGTAGTAACCACATTTCGCGCATAAGAGCTTGCATTTGCGGGCATTAAGTCGTTGCGAGCAAACCGGGCAATAGAGCATCGGTTCTTCGTGGTGACCCGAAGCGTCACTGGCAGCGCCGGGCGCCGGCACGACCGAAGCCGCCTGAGATTCGCCTGCAGACTGCGAAAAGATCGGCGATTTGGGGGGCTGGGCGGGGATATGATCATTATACGGAGCGCGCGGCCCGCGTGTGATTGCGGCGCGATTCACGTGAAAACCGAAAGAAGGACTCCATGAAAACCACTCTCGCGCTGACAGTCGCAGTTCTTGTCGTTGCCGGAGCCGGCGTCGCGCAGCGGCGCGCGCCCGAGCCATTGGTGCGCCAACCTGTTCGCGGAGCGCGCGGCGCCATCGCCGCCGGCAGCGACTATGCCGTCGGCGCCGGAATGCGCATGCTGGTATCGGGCGGTAACGCGGTTGACGCGGGAGTCGCCACAATCTTCGCGGCGGCCACGACTGAGTACTCGCACGTGGGCTGGGGAGGCGAGGCGCCGATCCTGATCCGAACCAAAGACGGCAAAGTCCACGCGATTGCGGGCGTCGGTACCATGCCGAAAATGGCATCGGCCGAGTTTTTTCGCAATCGCCCGTTGCAGGTCGGCGAGATTCTGGAAAAGCCCGAGCCAAATGGGCTCAAGGGTATGGTACCAGTAGCAGGCATCATGTGCGCGCTCGTGCCGGGCATGCCCGACGCCACACTGGTGGCGCTGAGGGAATACGGAACGAAGAGCTTTGCCGAAGCGATCGCGCCGGCACTTGAATTTGCCGATGGCACCGCCATCGACGAGATGAGGTCGCAATCGATCCAGAACAGCGTTCCTTTCTTTTCGCTCTGGCCCAGTTCCATGCAGCACTTCGTGCCGGAAGGCCACGTCGCCCAGACCGGCGAGATTTTCCGCCAGCCCGATCTGGCGCGAACGCTGCGTTCCATGGTCGGCGCCGAGAAGAAGGCGTTGGCGGCCGGAGCCAGCCGAGTGGCCGCGATCGACGCGGTGCGCGATCAGTTTTACCGCGGCGAGATCGCGAAGAAAATCGACGCCTTCAGCAAGGCGAACAAAGGGCTGCTTCGCTACGAAGATATGGCTGCGTTTCATCTGACGCCCGAAGACGCCCTTTCCACCGACTTCCACGGCATGCGGGTCTACAAGCCCGGCTTCTGGAGTCAGGGTCCCGCGATGATTCAGGCGCTCAACATATTGAGCGGCTATGATCTGGCTGGAATGCAGCACAATTCCGCCGAATACATCAACACGCTCGTCGAAGCGCTGAAGCTGGCCTATGCCGATCGGGACACCTATTACGGCGATCCGAAGTTCGTAAACGTGCCCGCCGACACGCTGCTTTCCATGAAATATGCGGAAGAACGCCGCGCACAGATGGGTCACGATGCGTCGCAGGAGTTCTTACCCGGAAAAATCAACGGCAAAGTCGGCATGCATCCATCGAGGGAGGACATCGTTCGGGCGAAGAAAATCGACGATTTTCTCATGGCCCATGACACCACGTGCGTGGATTCGATCGACAAAGACGGAATGATGTTCTCCGCCACGCCTTCGGGCGCATGGCTGCCCAGCGTGATTGCGGGCGATACCGGGATTCCGCTGACCGAACGAGCACAGAGTTTCCTGCTCGTTCCGGGGCACCCGAACGAACTGGCGGGCGGAAAAAGGCCGCGCGTAACGCTCAGCCCGACGCTCGTGACTGGTCCCGATGGCAAGCCCTTGATGGCCCTTTCGACGCCCGGCGGAGACAACCAGGAGCAGTCGCTCATCCAGATTTTCTTCAATGCCGCCCTGTTCGGGATGAATGCGGAACAGGCGATCGAATCGCCGAGGTTCCAGACCAGGCATCTGGTCTCGAGCTTCGACAACCACGCGATGAATCCAGGAGACCTGTTGCTGGACGACCGGATCGCCCCGCAGGTAATGCAGGATCTTGCCAGTCGGGGGCATAAGATCGAGACGCGCCCGCGCACTAACAGCGGCGCCGCGCCGGTGCTGATCAAGGTGACTCCCGCCGGCGTGTTCGAAGCGGGAGCCGACCCCTGGTTTAACCGCCAGATGCAGGCCTGGTAACCGGGACCCGGAAACTGGATACGCTCTTCGATCTGAACGAACCGCGGGCGTTTGACCGCGACCGCCTGCGCGACGAACTGCGGGCGCTTTCGGCGCGCGGTGTTTTCATTGGCGGGAGCTCATGGAAATACGAAGGCTGGCTGGACCAGATCTATTCGCGGTCTCTTTACAACGTGCGCGGGCGGTTTTCGAAGAAGCTGTTTGAAGACAGCTGCCTCACCGAATACGCTACGGTGTTTCCGACGGTCTGCGGCGATTTCGCTTTCTACCAGTTCCCTTCCGACGCGCTCTGGAGTAAGCTGTTCCGGCAAACACCGCCGTCGTTTCGCTGGGGCCTGAAAGCGCCGGAGCAGATCACGACGCCGCAGTGGCCCGTGCATCCGCGTTACGGAGCGCTGGCGGGCCTCGAAAACCACACGTTCCTGGATGCGGCCTTGTTTTCGCAGGCTTTTCTGGGGCCGCTGGAGCCTTATCGCGCACAGGTCGGCGTGCTGATTTTCGAGTTCAACGCGCTCAAGGCTAAGGGCGACGCGGCGGAGTTCGTTCAGAAGCTCGATCCCTTTCTGGCTGCGCTCCCCGCCGGATGGCGGTTTGCGGTGGAAGTGCGAAATGCCGATCTGTTGTGCAGCCGCTATTTCGATTGCCTCCGTGCTCATAACGTGCCGCATGTCTATAACGCATGGACCAGAATGCCGGAGATCCGCCAGCAAGTCGCGATGCGGGGATCGCGCACCGCTGACCTGATCGTGGCTCGCGCACTGTTGCGGCGCGGTCGCCCTTACGAGGACGCGGTGAAGAGGTTTTCGCCGTATGCAAGCGTTCAGGAAGTGAACGAGCCTGTGCGGCAGGGGCTCAGAGAGCTTGTGGATATGGCGGTCGTGGATGGANNGTCTCGATTACGGGATAATTTGCCTTGTTTGACAGCGCTTTCGCATGCTACCGGGGCTGAACTGAAAAAAATCCAAATCGAAAATTGCAAATTATCCCCAACTTGCTGACTAACAGAGGCTTACCCGTCTCTAAAAAGCGACGCGCCACGTATCGGGCCGCGCTGAGTAGCGCCACGTACCAACACTGGAAGGAATTGCGTTTTCGGCCGAACTGCTCAGACCCGGAGCCAACGTGATCCGATTCGCCATGACGGGCGTTGGAGGCAACGGCGGCATCATGTACGAGACGAGATCAAGCTCGAAGTCGAGTAGGCTCTCGCCCCCTTCCCCCAAACGCTAAACGGATCGGCGGCGACCGTCCCGTAACCTAGAAATAGTGCCTCCGCGCCAACGCCCGCCAGTCTGGCTCTTGTTGAATTTGCTCAGCCTTGACGCGCCGCTGATCGCGCTGGCGTGGCAGGACTTTCTTTCGCGGTGCTATCCCACGGTGTTGCATGCGGCCGGCCGAGTCGTGCTTGGCCTGACAGTCTGGGCCATCTATCTCGTCGACCGGCTGCTGGATATCCGGCACGCGCAGCCGTCCAACGAAAGCGTCAGGCACCGGTTTTACAGAACACACCGTGCGTTCGCACAGATCTTGCTCACGCTGGTAGCGTGCGCCGACGTTGCAGTCACCGGCCTGTGGCTTCGGCCGTCGGTATTCGACAATGGCCTCGTGCTGGGCGTCGTCGTCGTCGTCTACCTGGGCACCTTTCCGTTCTCGGGCCGAAGCGCGACGGCATGGAAAAAGCCGCTGGCGGCGCTCTTATTCACGGCGGGCATCTTTCTCGTCGCGTGGACCGGAACAGCCCATCCCCTCACCGGTCTTGCGTGGCCCGCCGTCGCGTTCTTTGCCCTGTGTCTCGACAACCTGTTGACGATCGGGCGATGGAGCCGTGAATCGGCGTCGGGCGCCGGCAGTGAACGGCTGGCGTGGATTCATCTGGTGATCGCGATCGCATGTCTGGCCGGCGCACGGAGTTCAGTCTGGTTCGCAGCGATCGGGACCAGCGCCGCGGGCCTGTACGGCCTCTCGCGCTTCCGCGCATCGATTCCGGCGGGTGCGCGGTGCGTGCTGGCGGACGTTGCGTTGCTGACTCCGCTGCTCTTCCGGTGAGGCCCGAGGCGCAGGGGTCGACGGGCGCGGCGCCAGAGAGTGGGGTTACCCCCATAAGCGTTAACTTAAGAGCGAGGTTTGGTTTCCAGTTTTACATGAACGAAGCGATGCCGTATTTGCCGGTTGAAATATTCACCTTTGGATGCCGCGCTCCAAAAGTCCGCAAAAATCTCGCGGGGAACTTCTGCGTACTGATAAAGCGTTCGGTCTGTGAACTCGATTTGAAGAACCGTCCGCTCGCTATAGTAGGCCACCCTGGCGAGAAAGGAGGAGTCCACAACAACGAAGTTCGTGAGGAAGATCGAAGTGGAAGCGGTTGGCGTAGCGATTCTAATTAATCGTTCGATGAGGGTGGCCACCAGCCACCTGCGCGCGATGCGAGTCCTCCAAATGGAATCCCATCGAG
>PLEX01000156.1:0-19605 GCA_003136575.1 Bryobacterales bacterium
GGAGAGGCTCGCGCCCAGGTGCTGGCTGCGTTTGGCGCAACGGATCGCGCGAAACTGGCGGCCATGGTGTTTGGCAAGCCGGCTGAGCTCGCGCGGCTCAACGCGATTATCCACCCGGCAGTGCGGGAGCGCGCGCGGCGCAGCATCGGGGAAATTGCCGCTCGGGACCCGCACGCGGTGGTCGTTTACGTGGCGGCCATTCTGCTCGAATCCGGCGGCATGGAAGGCATGAGAAAGCTCATCGTTGTCACCTGTACGCGCGAGCAGCAACTGGAACGTGCGCTCGAAAGGCCTGGCGCTACCAGAGAGTCCGTGCTGGCGCGGCTGAAGCACCAGATGCCGATTGCCGAAAAAGTTGCAAGGGCTCATTACGCCATCGACACAAGCGGCACGAAGGAAGAGACTCTGCGTCAAACTAAAATGGTATTTGAGGAATTAAGAAAGCTGGCGTCATGAGACCACGCGCACTGATATTGACCTTGCTCCTGGTGGGGAGCTTCTGGCTGATTACCACGCACGGCAACTGGAGCGTGGAGCGGATTCTGCGCCCGATCACATCGAGCGGCAAGCTCTGGTCGGACCCGGTGACGGCCCGCGGCGCGGGTTTTGGCGCCGACGAGCAGAATAACATCGACATTTATAAGACCGCCCATCTTGCGACGGTCAATATCACGAGCGTGGTGATTCAGCGCGACTTCTTTTTCCGTACTTACCCGACGAAGGGCATGGGGTCGGGATTCATTATCAACGATTCCGGCGAGATCGTCACCAACAAGCACGTCATCGCCGGTTCGAGCAAGCTTGAGGTAACGCTGTCGGATCAGAAACAGTACGACGCCGAGGTGCTGGGCATCGACAGTCGCGACGATCTCGCGATTCTGAAGATCAACGCCGGCCACAAGCTGCCCTCGCTGCCGCTGGGCGATTCCGACAAGATTCAGGTGGGCCAGAAAGTGCTTGCGATCGGCAATCCTTTTGGCTTCGGCGGTACACTGACCACCGGAATCGTGAGCGCCATTGGCCGCAATCTGGAAAACGAGGGCGGCGCGGCGCTCGAAGGCCTGATCCAGACCGACGCGGCGATCAACCCCGGCAACAGCGGCGGGCCGCTGCTTGATTCGAGCGGCAACGTGATTGGCGTCAACACCATGATTCTCGGATCGCAAACAGCCAGTGGCGAAGCGGGAAGTATCGGCATTGGGTTCGCGATGCCGATTGCCCGCGTCAAAGTGATGCTGGAGGAATACCGCGCAACGGGCCATATTTCACGCGCGGTCCTGGGCGTGACGCAAACGGTTTACATCCCGGACGGGTGGCAGTTCGCCGACAGGTTGGATCTGCCGCCGACCGGCGGGCTGCTGGTGCAGGAAGTGGAAGAAGGCTCGCCCGCGGCGGCTGCCGGACTGCGCGGGGCGACGCGGGCAGTGATTGTCGGGTTCAACCAACTGGGTATCGGCGGCGACGTAATCGAGGCCATAGACGGAAAGGCAGTCGACGGCCAGAATGCGCTGACCCGCGCGATGATTCAGAAGCACGGCGGCGAGATGATGGAACTGACGATTTACCGCGATGGACGCACGATGAAGGTAAAGATCAAGCTGGGGTCGGCGCCGGAACGCCTGAATTAGAGCCTGGATTTAATTGCTACAGTTATTTTCTTACAGCTGCTTATCTTTGAACACTGAAACCTCCGAAGGATGAATTACGCATAGCTTTGTGCGTCGGCGCATCACATCATGACAATTACAGGAGGTAATATTTGTTGGCGATGGTACTGCCGGCACTGCGGTTCCCTGACCGGTGATCAGTCAGGCTTTCGGTCAGAACAGGCGTAGCTGTTCCGAAGGTGACGGACCCACTTGGAACCGCAGATTGTTAGCCTCTTCCAGCCGGTCCCAGTATTCGCAGATCCAGATCAGTTCGCGCGCGCACGATTCCGGTTCCACTCCCAGGTTCAGGAGCCGGTAGAGCAAATCGTAAGCTTCCGCATACCGTCTCGCTGCGACGAGGTTTCGCGCGGTCGCCAGCGTTGGCTTTTCATCGGTCATCCGCACAGGTTCGCTGGTAACCAGGACGGACGTTCTGCCCGCTGGAGCTCCGCGGGGCACGAGAGCTTCGACATCCACTTGCGGCGCGTCGAGAACCAACAGACACCGCTTGCCCGAGAGCGTTCCGCCAATTCGCCGGCAATTGTCTTCGAGTTCGCCGTCGAGCGTCATTCCCAGTTGCGCCCCAAGGTCGCCTGCTATCCGGGCCAACGTTCTGCCATGGGACGGAACCCAAAGGACAGCCTCGAAGTCGTGGACTGCCTCGCGCGCAAACCGGTCCGCAATCGCGCCTGGGACGGTCAGGACGCCTGGTTGGTCGGCGAGTTGGCGGTACAGGTCCTCCAGATCCGGCGAGAAATGCATGCCATTGCTCGTGCCGAGCCGAATACCGCGCAGCCAGCGTTTCAACCGGCGCAGGGCGGAAAGCCGGTCGCTGGTGGCATCGAAGAACTTCGAACCGCGCCGCAGGAGCGCGGGGAACGTGCAATCCTCCAGCAGGAAGACGGCAACCTGCGTTTCGGACTCCGCCGGGCTGGGCAACAGGAGCGGCGTCCATCGCTCCCGATGCCAATTGTGGAGATTTGACGCGCCGGACAGCAGGACGACGACTACATCCGCTGAGTGGCCCAGTTCGACCGTGTTAAGGAGATCCTCGCCAGGCTTTATAGCGGCTTCCGTCGGGAGGCAAACAACGTCGCATCCGGATTCGAGGAACTCGCCCAATTCGCGGGCGAAAAGGGCATCCTCCGGAGCATGCGCGGGATAAACGGAGAACAAGCCTCAGTGTAACGAAGCGGACTAAGAACTAACCCAGGCACTCGGCGATTTCCTCGCTGGAGATCGCCCCCTCGCGGATGATTTGCCATTGCTCCTCGGTAATGTCGAGGGTCGTGGCGCCTACGCCGCTTGTGGGTCCGCCGTCCAGCACCAGGTCCACGCGGCCGTCCATCATGCCGAACACCTCGATGCCGCTTCGGCAGGTCGGGTGGCCGGACAGATTGGCGCTCGTGGCAACCAGAGGCTGATTCATGCGGGCCAACAGTTCGTCGACAAGACGGGAACGCGACTGCCGAACGGCAAGGCGTCCGGTGTTGCCCGTAGCGCGAAGCGGCAGCGTCGCCGACGCGGCCATGATTATCGTGAGCGGGCCGGGCCAGAATCGACGGGCCAGTATCTGGAAGCGCGGCGGCACTTCGCGCGCCAGTTCCTCCACCATCAGCGCATCGCGGACGAACAACGGCAGCGCGCGCTGATTCTCCCTGCCTTTTGCATGATAGATTTGCCGGACCGCGCGCAGGTCGAACGGATCGGCCACAAGCGCGTATAAAGTATCGGTCGGTATAGCGACGACCTGGCCCAGGCGAATAGCCGCCTCCGCCCTGTCAAGAGCGTCGGGCGAAGGTTCCAGAGGATCAATCTCAATGAGATCGGTGGCCACGCGGTCAGCGTACCATGTCCGATAGAGTGCCGGTGGCAAGACCGGGGAGGAGCCGCATGAACCATGCCCGGATCGATTGTGTCTGCTGAAGATGGGTCAGCCGGCGGCCTGCAGACGGGCTTCCTCGTGAACGATGGCATCGGGCGAAGTCGCGCCCCGCGGTTCGAACGAATAGCCGAAACCGCGCACGGAATGAATCAGGCGCGGCGCGGTCGCATCGGCCTCAATCTTCTGGCGCAGCCTCAGAACGTACACGTCGACGGTTCTGTCGGTAACGGCGCGATCCTGACCCCAGACTCCATTTAACAACTGCTCGCGGCTGAACACGACGCCCGGCCGACTCATCAGGAACTCCAGCAGGCGGAACTCGGTCGCAGTCAGCGTGAGAGTATCGCCGTTCAGCGTGACTTTGCAACTGCTGCGGTCGAGTTCGATCCCGCCGGCTTTCAGCGAGCGCGCCGGCGCGCTATTGCCTCGGAATTGCAGTTTAATCCGCGCAATCACTTCGCGAATAAAAAACGGCTTGACGATGTAATCGTTGGCGCCGAGCTCAAGCCCCACGATTCGATCGGTTTCCGAGGCCCGCGCGGTAAGGAAGATAATGGGCGTCTGCGCCAGTTGTGCGTCGTTGCGAATGCCCTTGCAGATATCCAGGCCGTCGGAATCCGGCAGCATAATATCGAGCAGGACGAGATCAGGGCGTACGCGGCGGCACAAATCGAGCGCTCCGCGGCCAGTCTGGGAACCGACGAACCCGAAGCCTTCTTTTTCCAGATTGTACTTCAGCAGCGAAAAAAGGTCGCCGTCGTCTTCAATGAGAAGTATGCGTTTTGACACCACAGCCTCTTTCGTCCGGGCGGACCGGCGCAATATACCGGATTGCGCGTCTTTACACCTAACAGCGTACGGGTTCCGGCATTACAGAGCGGTTAAAAGGCCATGAACGGTGGGTGAAGTTCCGGTACTATCCCGTTTCGGGATGACGTTTTACGTTGTTGGACCGAAGATCCCGGGGAAAAAGCGCCCGATCTCCGGATTCCGGGAAATTCGCATCGAATTAACCCCCGGCCTCAACTCTCCAAACGAGCCGGAGAAAACCATCGGCAATCACGCCGTTTCAAAGCGATAGCCAAATCCCCGGACGGTAGCGAGGAATACCGGCTCGTCGGGCTTGACTTCGATCTGTTCGCGCAACCGCCTGACGTGAACGTCGACAGTCCGGGGGGTAACGAAGTGCTGTTCTCCCCAGACATGGCGCAAGAGCTGCTCGCGGGAAAACGCGTGGCCGGGGTGGGTGATGAAGAATTCCAGCAGCTTGAATTCGGTGGAAGTTAACTCCACTTCATTCCCGTTCTGGTAAACGCGGCGCGCGGCCTGGTCCAGCCGGAAGGGCCCGAGGCGTATTTCCGACGATTCCTGAACAGCTTCGCCCTCCGAGCGCCGCAGATGGGCTTTGACCCGCGCCACGAGTTCGCGGGGGCTGAATGGCTTGGTAATGTAGTCGTCGCCGCCGATCTCAAGGCCGAGCACGCGGTCGACTTCGTCGGAACGGGCAGTGAGAAAAACGACCGGAACCCGGGTCATTTGTCCGCCGGCACGAATACGCCTGCATAATTCAAACCCGTCGTGACCGGGCAGCATGACGTCGAGGATTATCAGGTCGGGCTGGAACTTTTCGAGGGCGGCGATCGTTCCATCCTCACCGCCAAAGATCTTTGGCTGGAACCCGGAGCGGGTCAGGTTGTACTCGATGAGCGTCGCCAGCTCAGCTTCGTCCTCAACGACGGCTATTCGCCTCGACATAGATCTCCGAGGGTACCGCAGCGTCTTCGTTCGGCGCCTTCGGCGGGCTTTTCGTGGTCCGGGAAACGCTGTCCCGGGGCTGGCGGTCTCGCCTGCCTTGCCGTCCCCTCGCCACGGAAATTCCGCGGCTTCATTTCTTTCCCCGTTCGGTCGCGCACGCCTCGCAGGGGCAGATTCGCCGCAAATGGTCCCAGGAATAGATTCCGGAGGAGTGGCCGTCGTTCCATGCGATATGCAGGGCATAGTTGCCGGACTGTTCGATGCTGTCCATCCGGATACGGGGTTTATACATCTGAAACGGGTTCGCCGGCGCTTCGGTCGTTTTCTTCCTCGGTTCGGTGCCGTGGGAGCCCGTGCACGTGGCGCATGGACACCAGTCGCGAAGGTACTCGACCGGATAAGAACTGTGGTGTCCGTCCTTCCAGTCGATATCGATACCGCGCGATTTGGATACGGCGATGTGTTCGGGATCCGTTGTTGTTGTCGTCATGACTGGTGCGTTCGCTCCACGTCGCGGATGCCTGAAATACGGCGCATGGCCGTACAAAGCTTCTCCAGTTGCTTCTTGTCCCGAACTTCGACAGTCATTTCCACGACAGCCGCATCGGTAGACTGGTTAAAATCGGTTCGGGCTTCGAGGCTCCGCACGTTAATTTTCTCATCCGCGATCGCCGAAGTGATTTGATGGAGCAATCCGGGCCGGTCGTCGGTGTGGACGACGACGCGCACCGGGAAGGTTTCGTCCACGTTGCGCGCCCACTCCACGTCGATCTTACGCTCGGCATCGTACATCAGGTTCTGCACGTTGGGACACAGCCGGGTATGAACGGCGACGCCTTTGCCGCGCGTGACGTAACCGACAATGGCGTCGCCGCGAATCGGATTACAGCACTTGGCCCGGTAGACCATCAGGTCTTCGATTCCGTGCACCTTGATCGCGTCGTCGTCCGGTTTCGCCGACCCGTCGCGCCGGCTGGGCGCGGGAGCCTCCGGCGCCGGAGCGGCGGGAGCCGGGGCTTCTTCCAGTGAAAGCTCAGGTACGGCCTTCTGAAGCACCTGGCGGGCGGAGAACTTTCCGTAGCCGAGCGCCGCATAAAGATCCTCCGCCTTACCCAGTCCGTATTCGCCGGCCACGCGGTCGAGCGCCTCGTCCCGGATTTTCGACATCTGCGTTCCCAGGCGCCGCGCTTCCTTTTCGAGATACTTCTGGCCAATTTCAATGGCGCGCTCGCGCTCGCCGGCGTTGATCACATGCTTGATGCGATTGCGTGCGCGCGACGTTTTTACGATGCCCAGCCAGTCCTTGCTGGGCTGGTGTCCGGGCGTTGTCAGTATGTCGACCACATCGCCGTTGCGCAGCGCGTACTTCAACTGCACGATGCGCCCGTTTACCTTTGCGCCGGTGCAGGTGTTGCCGATTTCGGAGTGAACGGCGTAGGCGAAATCCACCGGAGAAGAACCCGCGGGCAGAGCGACGACCCGGCCTTTCGGCGTGAAACAGTAAACCTCTTCCGAGTAGAGGTCCAGACGCAGCGTGGAATCGAAATCGCCCGGATTCCGCATGTCCTGCTGCCACTCGACGAGTTGCCGCAGCCACGCCACGCGCTGATCGTCCTGCACTCCGCGCTTGCCTTCCTTGTACTTCCAGTGCGCCGCAATGCCCTCCTCGGCGATGCGATGCATCTCTTCGGTGCGAATCTGGATCTCGAAATGGCGACCCTCGGGTCCCACGACAGACGTGTGCAGCGATTGATACAGATTGGGCCGGGGAATCGCGATGAAGTCTTTGATGCGCCCGGGTACGGGACGCCACTCGTTGTGGATCACGCCGAGCGCGCCGTAGCAGTTCTTTACCGAATCCGTCACGATGCGCAGGCCCATCAGATCGTAGACCTGATCGAGAGTGATTTTCTGGCGCTTCAGCTTCTGGTAAACCGAGAACGCGCGCTTTACACGTGCCTGAACGCGGGCCGGTATGCCTTCACGCCGCAGTTCGGCTTCCACGGTGGAGCGCATTTTCTCCAGGTACTTTTCGTTGTCCGCGCGCTGGCCTTCGATGGTGTGCGAGATCTCCGCCGCCGCCTCCGGTTCCATGTGCGTGAAAGAAAGGTCTTCCAGTTCGCCGCGTATTTTGCCCATGCCGAGGCGGTGGGCGATCGGCGCGTAGATATCGAGGGTTTCACGTGCGATTCGTTCGCGCCGCACCGGCGGCAGCGCATCGAGCGTGCGCATGTTGTGGAGGCGATCGGCCAGTTTCACGATGATGACGCGAATATCCTTCACCATCGCCAGCAGCATCTTGCGGTAATTTTCCGACTGGCGATCTTCCGCCGACGTGAAGTCGATTTTGTTGAGCTTGGTTACGCCGTCTACGCACGCGGCGACTTCTTCGCCGAACGTCTTGCGCAGCTCGTCGGAAGTAACGGCGGTATCTTCCACGATGTCGTGCAGAAGTCCGGTTTGAATGGTGACCGGATCCATGCGCATCTCCGCCAGCAGTTGCGCAACGGCGAGCGGATGCGAAAGGTAGGCGTCGCCCGAGGCCCTTTTCTGCCCGGCATGGTGTCTGGCTGCGAATTGCCACGCGCGTTCAATGCCCGCAAGATCGTCTTTGGGACGGGCTTCGCGCACCGTCGCAAGCAGGCGCTGAAACTGCGGATCGGCCAGCGATGAAGGAAGGGACGGTGCAGTCGCCCCGGCGGAGCCTGCATTGGGAGCGTCGGGGCCTTCCGGCACAGAAATCAACGGCGCGGAAACCGCTTTTTCCGCCGCGTTTGGAGGACTGGCTTGCGAGGATTCCGAAAGAACCGGAGGGTCTGCGGAGGCCGCGCCAGAAGGCGGAAGAACCAGCCTTTCCGCAGCACTCGGTTCGCGAATCCGCCCTGCCTCCCCGGAAGCCCGGGAACCGCCGGACTCGGCGCCGGAAATCGGAGGAACCACCCGCTCCGCCGGGTCCGGCGGCGTGACTTGCGCGGGTTCCTCAAAAGCGCGCATTTCGGGGGCCGCGGGCGCAGCCGACAGGGAGACTATCGGAGGCAGTTGCGACTCCGGCGTCGTCTCGATCCCGGGAACTGGCGGCACACTCATATTTTAGTGCAGGCCGCGGACCAAGAACCCTGTCTCCCCGAAACCGCCACGCCGTGCAAATAAAAAAGGGTGGCAGGATACCCCGCCACCCCGTAATTCCTCATCGTTCGCTACGCTATTCCGGCGCCGCGCCATTCGCGAGGGCCTCAGCCTTCTTGGCCGCCTTCGCTTTCGTCGTTTCGAGCGCCTTCTGCATCCAGTCGTCGGCCTGCTTCACGTCGGCAGCGTAGGCTTCTTTCGTGTCCTCGAGATCGGCGCGAAAACGAATCAGGAGATTCTTGTACGACATGGCGTTTTCATATTCCGGGTCGATTGCGAGCGCCTTGTCTTCGTCGCCGATGGCGTCGGTGAGAGGCTGCCAATACTTCGCCTTAAGATCGGCTTTAAGCGTGGACTTCTTGGTATCGGGCTTGAGCGGAGCCTGTTCGTCCGGCTTCATGCCGAGGGCATTGCGGGCCGCGCGGTCCTCCGGGAGGAAGTTGAGCCAGGCAATGACGCCGAGTGTATAGTAGGCTTCTTTATTTTTCGGGTCCAGCTCGATGATCTTCTTATTCCAGATCACGGCGTTAGGCATATCCTTGACCTGGTAATACAGATTCGCGATCGATTGTGTCGCCAGAAGATTCTTCGGGTCTTCCTGCAACACTTTCTGAAACTCCCCCAATGCGGCGGTCCAGAACTTCTTGTTCTCGTCGGTCTCGGTACCCGGCACAAATTGCTGCAGATAGGCCGTCGCAAGATAAACGCGCGCGGTCCCGAATGTAGGATCCGCGTCGATAGACAGACGAAATTCATCCGCAGCCTGCGAATAATTACCCTGCTTAAAAGCATTGACGCCCTGAACCAGGTGGTCGCGCGCCTTCAGTTTGGCGCAACCTGCCGTAGTCATCGCCAGGCACACCGCCGCAATCCCAAACGCGGCGGGTGCGAACCCTCTCAACCCAAACTTGCCGTTCATTATTGGCCAGCCTCCACCTTCGGAGTCATAAGACCCACTTTGTCGACTCCGGCCGAGTGAGCGATGTCAATCGCTCTGGCAACCACCTGGAAATCGAGATCCGGATCGCCCTTCACGAACGCCACCTTCTCGGCGCGCATCTTGAAGATATCGAGGAGCCGGCTCTCAAGAGTATTCCAGTCGGCATCGTCCTCGTTGATCTTCACTTTGCCGGCTTTGTCGATGACGATCACAACAGTGCGGTCGTCGGGCTGCGGTGGTGAATTCGGAGGGGGCGGCTGAGGCGCCAGCGCGTCAAGCCCGTGAGGCGTCACCGGAGAAATCGCCATGAAAATAATCAGCAGGACGAGCAAAATATCGATCATCGGCGTCATGTTGATATCGCCCTTGGGGCCGCTGCCACCCCCGACTGCCATTGCCATAAAAGTAGCTCCTTTGAGATTCCGCTTCGGTTAATAATCCGCTAACCGCGCCCTGAGCACAACCGGCCGCCGCGCGGCGCTCCGGAAGGCGCATAGCCGGTATAATTCATTTCTTGCCCGATAGATCCTGCTCTGTCAGCAAACCCAACTGATCGACGCCGCCGGACCGCAGGTTGTCGACGACATCTTCCACTTTTTCGTACTTTGCGCGACCGTCCGCGCGCAGGAAGACCACCCTGTTGGTGCGGTTCTGAAGCAGATCGCGTACCTTCGGCGCCAAGTCCTCTGCGTTAACCCGCTCGAGGCCCGGGCTTAAAAACACCTGACTGTCGCGGGTGATCGAAACCTTGATGGCATCTTCCTTGTCGGCATCCGGAAGAGCGATCGGGTTACGCGCCTTCGGTAACTCGATATTGGCGCCCTTGTTCAGCATTGGCGTGATGACCATGAAGATGATCAAAACGACAAGCATCACGTCGACCATCGGCGTTACGTTGATGTCCGATACCGGGGGCGGAGCTTTCTTTAGTTTCATTGGCTGTCTCCTGAATGCAATCCCTGAGCTTTATCGTCGGAACGCGCTGCCAGACGGCCGAAGAATTCCGGCCGCGGCGGAGGATCGCTGTGTGTCCTTCGCCGCGGGGAACCCGAATCAACTCGCTGGTTACGACTCCGGCTGCAACTGCTTACTTACGCGCGCCGGATCTGGCTTCGGCGCGTTTCACGAAGTAATCGACAAGCTCGGAACTCGAGTTGCCCATCTCGACGTCGAACGCGTCGACTCGGCCAGTGAAGTAGTTGAACATCCAGACGGCGGGGACGGCTACGAACAGACCGATAGCGGTGGTCACGAGCGCTTCCGAAATGCCGCCGGCGATGGCGCCGATACCGGGCGTCTTCTGCGCGGCCATCGTCTTGAACGCGTTGATGATGCCGACGACCGTTCCGAACAGACCGACGAAGGGGGCAGTGGAGCCGATTGTGGCCAGAGCGCTGACGCCGCGCTTCAGTTCCGCGTGCACGATCGCTTCGGACCGTTCAAGAGCGCGGCGGGAGGCTTCGATTTCCTCACCGGAAATCTGCGAGCTACCCTGGTGGGCCTGAAACTCCTGCAAACCAGCGACGACTACCTTGGCGAGATGGCTCTTCTTGTAACGATCGGCGACTTTGATAGCTTCATCCAGCTTGCCTTCACGCAGAGCGCCCGCCACAGCCGGCGCAAACTGACGGCTCTGCTTGCGGGCTGCGTTAAACGCCATCACACGATCGATCATCACGCCAATCGACCACGCCGACATCAGGAACATAATGATGACGACTGCCTTGGCCAAACCGCCCATCTGTGTCCAGAGGTGGCGGAAATCCCATCCTGGCGCTCCGGCTTCCTGTAAAAGCATCAGCGCCCGTACCTGCATATGTAAAAGCATGTTTTCTTCTTCTCCTGCGAGTTGATTTTATTTACCCAGCTAACCTAACCAGCAACTTTACCCGGCTAACACAATCCAAACCACCAGCGAACCCAAAAGCGGCGCAAGCGACCAGGCTTTCCCGCGAAACCGTTAATTGCTCAGACTGAAATTGACGTCGATGGTGGTCAGAACCTCCACCGGCTCGCCGTTGAGCAGCGTCGGCTTGTACCGCCACTGTTTCACCGCATCCTGCGCCGCCTGCACCAGCAACGGAGGACCGCTGATGAGCTTTAACTCCTCGATCGTACCTTCCTTGGAGATCGTCGCCTCGAACTTTACCGTTCCCTGCTGGCGAGCCATCTTGGCCAGAGGAGGATAGACAGGCTTCACTGGATTGATGAGATTTGCGGCCACAACGTTACCGCCTATTTTCTGCGGACCCTGCGGCTTCGGGGGTGGCGGAGCGGCCTTGGGAGGCGGAGGCGGCGCGGCTGCCGGCAAGCCACCGATAATTCCGCCGAGGATTCCTCCTCCGCCCGGCATGCCGCCAGGCATCCCGCCGACAACACCCGCCGAGAGCGGGGCTTCCTCTTCCGTCACCATCAGAATCTTGCTGGGCACCGACTTCGGCGCCATCAGCTGGTTCGCGATAAACTGCTTCGGAGCCGTGTGCACAACCTTAACCGCCTGAGGCGGTGGTGGCGGCGGTGGCGGCGGTGGCGGCGGCGGCGCTACCAGGGAAGCCGATAGTGTCGCGCCAGGCAAAGCATCGAAATAGATCAGCGGGATGATAACAAGGATTCCGATCATCACAATCTGTATGGCGAACGACAACAGAATCGTGTACGGTCTCTTGGTCTTCCCCACGCCATCGACGAAAGTCTGTTCAAACATTGTGCCCTCTTCTCCTGATCGGCGAGCGGAACCCGCCTGATTTCAACTTCGGCGGGCATTTTCCCGCATTCTGCCACGCGACAAGTTGCCAAGTCTATATGGACTGACAGCCACGTGTCAAGCTCTATGTTCCACCGGTGCCCTGCTGCCCGTCACCGGCGTCTTCCGACTGTAACCCCGCGCGAACAACCCCTGCCCGCGTCCCAGGTTATCTGACCTTCTTGGTCTTCGCGGCCCGTACCGCCTCAACCGGTTTCGCGGCAACCGCAACCGGGGCGGTCTTCTTTCTTGCATCCGCGAAATTGTGCCAGAACAAAACGATCGGACTCGCCACGAATACCGACGAATACGTCCCTATCAAGATACCCACTACCAGCGCAAAAGCAAACCCATGGAGTACTGGTCCGCCAAACAGAAACAGCGCCATCACAGCGAGAAAAGTTAAACCCGAGGTCATTACCGTTCGGCTGAGCGTCTGATTCACGCTGCGGTTGATGAGGTCTGCGAGCTTTTCGCGATTGTTCAGCCGGTTGTTTTCGCGGATACGATCGAAGATCACGATCGTATCGTTCATGGAATAACCGACCAGCGTCAGCAGTGCCGCGATCACTGTCAGGGTGATCTCTTTTCCAAAAAGAGAGAATAAACCGATCGTGATGATCGTGTCGTGAAAGCAGGCGATTACCGCTCCCACGCCATAGATCCATTCGAATCGGAGGCCAACGTAAACCAGCATTCCGGCGAGAGCGAGCAACGTGGCATTCAGAGCCTGCTGACGCAGTTCATCGCCGACTTTCGGGCCTACGATATCGATCGCCCGCATTGTATAGGGCGAAAGGTAGCATTCCTGATTCAACACCGTTTGCACCTGCGGTGTCAAGCCATCCACGCCGCGAAGTTGGTCAAGATTTGTAATCAGTCCGCCGCGGCTGTCGCGCGATGTCGTGATCGCTTTCGCCAGCGCTGCCACCTGCGGATCCGATAACTGCACTCCCGCCTTCTGCAGGGGGTCGCGAAGACGGTCCGCCAGTTGGCCCGCGCTCGCGTTATTCAGGTCCAGCTTGCCGTTTCCGGTTTGACCGAACGTCTCCGCCAGCGTCGCCAGAACCAGAGCCCGGTTCTTTTCGAGGAGCCTCGAATCGCCTCCTTCGGTACCGATGAGAACCTCGTTCGTGCCGTCCAGAACGGTCTGCACGGAAGGGGGGCTTGACAGAGCGTCGGACAACGCCGACCGGATCTTCACGATATTCGGCGTCGAGGCGAACTTGACGTCCATTTCCATGCCGCCCTTGAATTCAACGCCCAGCTTTGGCCCGCTGTGAACGGCAAGACTCACCAGACCCGCCACGCTCAGAACGAGCGAAGCTCCGATAAAGTGCCACTTCCACTTGAGGAAATCGAAATTCGTTTGTTTAAATAATTCCATCTATCGCTGCCCGACGGCCGGGCCGAACCATGCCATTGCATATGACACCGGCCGCCGCCAGAATGTTCCTTTTTTCAACTCGAAGTTCCCGGACTTCGGCAAATAACGGCGAATCAAAAAACTTATCACATCCGCTCGGGCGGATTCACAAACCCGTCGCCAACGCGCCGCCGCGAGCTTGCCGGCCAGCCGATGGCGGCTCACCTAGATGCTCAACTCGGTCAATTCCTTGCCACTCGTTTCCCAGTCGAAAATCGCCCGCGATACCCAAACGGCCGTAAACACGTTGGCGAACAAACCAATCACCAGCGTGACGGCGAAGCCCTTGACCGGTCCGGTTCCGAACAGGAAGAGGAACAGGCACGACACAATGGTCGTCACGTGGGTATCCACGATCGTCCACCAGGCCTTGCCGAAACCCGCGGAAATCGCCGCCGGAATTGTCTTGCCCGCGCGCAACTCTTCGCGGATACGCTCGAAGATCAGCACGTTCGAATCAACGGCCATACCGACCGTCAGAATGATCCCGGCGATGCCTGGCAGCGTCAAGGTCGCGCCGAAATAGGCCAGCGCCGCGATCAGCAGAATCGTATTCAGCAACAGCGCCAGGACCGCGTTAATACCCGCTTTCCGGTAATAAATCAGCATCACAATCACCACCGCGAACAGGCCCGCGATGCCGGCATAAAGCCCCGCGTGGATCGAATCCGTTCCCAGCGACGGGCCGACCGTCGACTCATTCATGATTTCAATGGACGCCGGCAGCGCTCCGGTTTTCAGCACCAGCGCCAGATCTTCCGATTCCTGTTCCGAAGAGAGTCCGTTAATGCGCCCGGAATCCCGGATTGAACTCTGAATGACCGCCACGCTTCGAATCTGAGTATCGAGCAGAACCGCGAGGTAGTTGTTTACGTTGGCTGCCGTGAATTTCTCGAAACGCTCGCCGCCGTCCTGTGACAAAGTAAAGCCAGTCTCCCAGCGGCCTGGAGAATCCGGGTCTGATGCCGCGCGCGCGCTCTTCACGTCGGTCCCGGTGATCACCGGCGCGCGATTCACTACGTACCAGCCGTGTCCCGGCCATTCTCTCAACTCGGTGCCCAGCGGCAAAATGCCGTTCTTCGCCGACATTGCCGCCGCTTCCGTCTGATACGCCGTCGGATCCTTCACTGAAACGATCTTCAGCTGCGCGGTGGCGCCAAGAATGTCCTTCACGCGGACCGGATCGTCCACCCCGGGTAACTCCACCAGTATCTCGGCGTCGGTCGCCTCGCCATGCTGCTGAACCGTCGTTTCCGCCAAACCCAGGGCGTTCACGCGGCGGTCGATGGTGCCGAGCGACTGCTCGACCGTGCTCCGCTTCAGATCAAGAAGCGCATATGGCTTCATGTTCATGCGGTAATCGCTGGCGCTCACCGGCGTCAGGGTCCAGTCCGGCGCTTTATCGGCCACCATGGCGCGGAATGCCGAGGACTTCGTCTGCTCGACGCCGTGAATGTTGATCTGGATCGAATCCGTATCCGCCAGCGTCTTCGGGTCGTTGCGTTCGTAGCCATCCACCAGGATGTTGCGCGTGCGCGCCTCGGTCCGAAGCGTCTCGATCATCGAGTCGGCGACAGTCTTCGCCGCGTCCTGCACGTGGACCTGCATTACCAGGTGAGTGCCGCCGCTGAGGTCGAGCCCCAGATGAATACGCTTGCCTGCGTTGGCCTCGGCCTGCTTGAGGGACGTGGGGAAACCGATCACGCCGAATACGCAGGCGAGCACGGTGGCCGCGATCACACCCGTCTTGATCATCAAATTGCGTTGCATGGCTGTTCTTTCTCTGGTTCTGTTACCGAATGGCTGAATAACGCCGCATCCCGCTCACTTTTTGGCCTCGGGCGTTATGACGGCACCCACAGCCGAGCGGGCAAACTGGAGTTTGACGTTGTCCGGCTTGACCCTTAATACTATCGTGTCCGTCTCCGTGGAAACGATCGTTCCCACGATTCCGCCTGTCGTCGTGACTACGTCGCCGCTCTTGAGCTGGCTCAGCATCTCCTGCTGCCGTTTCTTCTGGCGTTGCGTCGGCTGGAGGATCATGAAATAAAAAACCAGCGCGATTCCGATGAACGGGACGTATTGAAAATACGACGCGTAAGGTGAAACCGGAGCGGTGGATTGTTGCAGCAGGAGCGAAAAAAGCACTTTTAGGATCTCTGTTTTCTTATGGAATGAACTAACGGAACCGGCCTTTGGTCAGCTCGAAAGCGCGCTTCGCTCGCGAACCGCTTTGAGGTATTGCGGAAACCGACCCAATAGGATAGACTGCCTGATCTCCCCCATGATGTCAAGGTAGCGGGTAATATTGTGCCTGGTCGCCAGCGACGAAAACAGAATTTCGCCGGCCTGAAAAAGGTGCCTCAGGTACGCCCGGGAGTAGGTCCGGCAGGTATAGCAGCTGCAATTCGGGTCGAGCGGCCCGGCATCGTCTTTGTATCGGGCGTGTTTGACGATTACCTTGCCTTCGGAGGTAAACAGCCAGCCGTTGCGGGCGTTCCGGCTCGGCAGCACGCAGTCCATCATGTCGATTCCGCGCGCCACGTATTCCGGCAGTTCGTCGGGCATTCCCACGCCCATGGCGTAGCGCGGGCGATCTTTCGGCAGCGACGGCTCGGCCGCTTCCACCATTTCCATGCTGAGCGGCCTCGGTTCGCCCACGGATAGCCCGCCGATCGCATAGCCATCGGCGTCGAGGTCCAGCATGCGCTCGGCGCAGTCCCGGCGCAGGTCGGCGAACGTGCTGCCCTGAACGATGGGGAACAGCGCATGCCGCGTAGCCGACGCCTCCATTCGCCTCCGGTAGTGGACAAAGGCCTCTGACGCCCAGCGTATGGTGCGATTCATGGAGGCGCGCGCCGCTTCATGGCTCACGGGATACGGCGGACATTCGTCGAGCACCATCATGACGTCGCTGCCCAGCGCCAACTGCACGTCCACGGTGGATGCAGGCGTGAAGCGGTGCGTATCGCCGTTCAGGTGCGATTGAAACGTCACGCCCTCTTCAGTGATCTTGCGCAGATCGGAGAGGCTGAACACTTGGAACCCGCCGGAATCGGTCAGGATCGCGCCGGGCCACGACATGAATTTATGCAGGCCGCCCAGAGTCCGGATGGTATCGTGTCCCGGCCGCAGAAAGAGGTGATAGGTGTTGGCGAGGATGATCGGAGCGCGCAGTTCTTCCCAAAGGTCGCGCTGCGTCAGGCCCTTAACGGTGGCCTGCGTGCCAACCGGCATGAATATGGGCGTCGGAATGTCGCCGTGTCCGGTGTGAAGGATGCCCGCGCGCGCCCGGGTTTCCGCGCATTCGGCAAGCAATTCGAATTCGACCTGACGTGA
This sequence comes from Bryobacterales bacterium, assembly GCA_003136575.1. Lineage (GTDB taxonomy): Bacteria > Acidobacteriota > Terriglobia > Bryobacterales > Bryobacteraceae > BOG-234. The sequence continues at coordinate 16,864 of PLEX01000156.1, forward strand.
GGGTGGCATCTGTGGACCGGGCCTCAGGCCTGCGCCTTTTGCAGTGTGTGGGGCAGGCGGTTTCGCCTGCCGTGTCCGGGTCAAGAGGAGCAGACCGGCCTGTCTGAGTCCGCCCTAAAACGGGACGTCGTCGTCCGTTATGCCCTGTCCGTAATCGTCCTGGGGAGCCGCCGGCTGCCGTGCCGCTCCCCCGCCCTGCGCGCTGCGGGGCATGGACACAGGTGCCTGGGTTTGTGAGAATTCGTCGCCACCGCCACGCCCACCACCGCCGCCCTGTCCGCCAAGCAGAATGACGTCTTCGGCCACCACCTCGGTCGAGTACACCTTCTTGCCGTCCTTGTCGTCGTAGCTGCGAGTGTGAATGCGGCCCTCCACATACACCTGCTTGCCCTTCGTCAGGTAGTTCGCGAGGTTCTCCGCCCGCCACAATACGACGTTGGTCCAGTCGGTCTCTTCCTTCCACTCACCCGATTGCTGGTCTTTCCAGCGCCGGTTTGTGGCGACCGAGAAGCGGGTGACAGCCGCTCCACCGGGCGTGAACTTCGTTTCCGCATCCCGTCCGAGATGCCCGACCAGAATTACTTTATTGACGCTGCGCGATGCCATATCATCCAGAACTGTAACACAACGGGCGCGCAGCCGCCGAATTTCGGTTTCACATCGTCCGAGAGTTGCCTGGGTTCCTTAGTTCGCAGTCGGGGTTTCCTCCAGCCTGTCGACCACGAGGATCTGAACGGGGTCTTTTCGCGCCTGCAGCTTGAGGCCGAGGGCTTTCTCCATAGCGTCCGAGATGGTCGGTCCCGGCAGGCTTGCCGTGGGAGCGCCATTCGAGGGGTTACCCGTTGCGGGCGGTGCGTACTCAAAGTCGAGGTCGAAAATCCCCTGGATGCCTGTCTTGTCGATTACAGGCATCCGCAACTCGCTCGTGAGTGCCCTGACCAGCGTGGCCAGCGGAGTCTTACCGTTCCAGCGCACCATGCCTTCCGCGGTTCGGGTCCCGCCCAGGCCGCCCCCGGGCGGATCGACCTCTTTAAGCCTGGAGCCTCCCTTGGCTACCACCAGTTCATAGACCGGCATTTCTTTGGTCTCGCGGTGAAACGCGAGGTGGAACCGCTCGGCCAGCAGGCTGCGTAACATCAGCGGGACATCTTCAACGCGACTGTTGGCCGGGGACCGCGCGACGATATGCCACTCCCTTTGCCGATACCCTCGCCGAAGTATAAGTTGGTAGTCTTTGATCCCGTAGGCCTTCTGGATAAGGGACGAAACTGCCATGTACTTATAGTCGATACCACCGAAGTTTTCCTTCCTCATTCCCGGTTCCCTGCCCTCGTCGCTGACGGGGCTTGGCTTGATTGACACCGCTTCAAAGGCTACGTGTGAATCGGCTCCCGGGTCCATCAGCTGCGCCAGTCCAGGCTCGGGATGCAGAATCGCGATAGCGATGGTGCCGACGATCGCCACCAACGCGGCGGTAGCCGCTAGTGTGGAAGATCTCATTGACGCCTCCTCACATGGAGGACACCGTGCGAGAGTGCTATGTTCCGTCGCATTGTGATGGAACCTGCACGGCCGGGGATGGGTTTGGGTAGTCGGCTCGCGATGCGGCGCGATTCGAACGGCCATTTCGAAAACTGCAAAAACAGCAGGCCGGCAACCGCGGAGTTTCGGCGGTCGACAAGATGGGCGGCGGCAGGTTCTTTCGGCTGCGTCGTCAGTTCAGGGGGCGCGCGCCGCTGTCTGATTCGGAGGGACGCGTGGCGGGTCGTTTGGGCAGCACCACTGGGAGACCTCCCTGAGAAGAATTCCGGGCAATCAGCGTGCGAGAATGACTTTTTGTTCCCGGAATGCTGCGGATTCTCTGTCGAACACGCGTTCAGCTTCACCGGAATCTTCATGAAAGCGAGAATCTCCATGAATGTGCTCCGTTTCAGGCAGGCTACCGCTATCGTCACGGCCATCTTCCTCATCCCGGCTTCGTTCGCGCAGGGGCCAGGAGGCGACAAAGTCGATCTGAACGCCCTCGCCCTAATCAAGACCGAGGCCTTCCAGCACTCGCAAGTGATGGAAAACCTCTTCTGGATGTCCGAGGTNNGGTCCGCGCGTCACCAACAGCGCTAACCACAAGCTCGCCGCCGAATGGGCGATGAAGCAGATGAAGGCGTGGGGACTTCAGAACGTCCACCTGGAAAAATGGCCCTTCGGCTATGGTTGGCAGATCAAACATTTCTACGCAGCGATGGAGACTCCGGTCTATGCGGCGTTTACCGGGTTCCCGCTGGCATGGACGCCGGGGACGAACGGCCCGATCACGGTCGAGCCGGTGTGGGCGCCCATCCACTCGAAAGCGGATTTCGCCAAATACCACGGCAAGCTGAAAGGCAAGGCGCTGCTGATGTTCGACCCGGCTCCACTCACGCTCCACACGCGGGCGGACGCGCAGCCTTCCCCAACTGATGAGGAAATTCTGGCAGGCAGAGGCGGGCGCGGAGGGGGTGGCGGAGGGCGCGGAGCGGCGGCCGGCGATGCAGCCGGCGCCAGTGGTGCTCCGGGCCGTGGCGCTGCAGCCGATCGCGACCCCAGCAACCGGGGGCGCCCCGGTGAAGGCACATGGGAGTACACGCCGACTTCGCTGGCCCTGGCCAATGCGAAGAACGGGGTCCTGCGCAACGAGGTCAACGCGTTCCTAAAGGAAGAGGGCGTGGCCATTTCCATCACGCCGGGTTACAACGGAGACGGCGG
>PLEX01000156.1:19623-29032 GCA_003136575.1 Bryobacterales bacterium
CGGACGAAGTCGTCATGCTCGGCGGTCACTTCGACAGCTGGCAGGGCGGCACCGGCGCAACGGATAACGGCACGGGATCGTCGGTGGCGATGGAGGCGGTGCGCATTCTGGCTGCGCTGCACAAACCCATGGCCCGTACGGTTCGCGTTGCCCTGTGGGGCGGCGAAGAGGAGGGCGTCTACGGCTCAACCGCCTACGTGCAGCAGCACTTCGCTCAACGTGCCACCATGGTGAAAACCCCCGAGTACGACAAGCTGGATGTCTACTTTAACGACGACGGCGGCTCCGGCCGCTTCCGAGGAGTCTCGGCGGGGGGTAGTCCGCAGATGGCGGCCATCTTCAAGTCCTGGATCGAACCCATCAGGGACCAGCATATTGTCGCTGTTACCGGCGGGGATCAGTTCAGACCCACCGAGAGCCCCGGTGGCACGGACTCGACCGCCTTTTCGTGGATCGGCCTGAACGGCATCGGTTTCCAGCAGGATGGGTTGGAGTACGGCACTCGTACCCACCACTCCAACGCGGATACCTATGACCGCGTGCAGAAGGACGATGTGATGCAGAGTTCCATGATCGAAGCGTGGTTTGCGTACAACGCAGCCACCCGCGCGGAGATGCTCCCACGCATCCCGACCCCGGCCCCCGACCCCAATGCGAAGAGCCACGAGTAGAGCGCAACTTTAATTTGAAGCAGATGGTGAAGAGAGTGAAGCCTCTCTCAGCGAGTCGCGACTCGTCTCGACACCTGTTTCCGCTGACGGCCACTGCGTCGGCATGAATGCCGACGCGGCACGCAGGAATGCGTTCGGAACAAGCCGACGACCAGAGGAGTGGTTAATTTAGGCTTGGCATCCTGTGGGTGGGGATGCCCGTCGGATTCGGCGTTCACTATTCGGGCGGCCGGTCGCCCTTTTGCTGCCGGTCGAAGTAGCGTTCTCCGTCTTTCGGAATAAAGAACGTTCGCAACGTGCCATCGCCGTCATACGCGACGAACCAGCCTTTCTTCACGTCGAATTTGGATCCGCCGCCGTCGGGCCGTTTCGAAATCAAAATGTTCTTGCCCGGGCTGGCGTCCCGCAGCTGCTGGGCCAGGTGCAGATACTGCTGGATGGTGATCTGCCCGAACTGGTTGCCGTATCGGGTGAAATGATCTTCGAGCAAATGCGGCGTGCGAAACCCCGCTCCGCCCGCTAAAGCCAGGGCCGCCAGCGACAGCATCAGCGCAAATGCCGTCTTACTGTTTCGCGATAATGAGTGATTTGACTTTTGCGTATGTGGCAGCGGGTATCACCCCTTTGCTTGAGAGTTGGGTTTTGTTCGCGTATGGCCTGTTCTTGACTATTTTCGCGGCATACGCTTCTCCGATTCCGGGAAGCGTTTCCAGGTCGGCGACAGTGGCGTGATTAATGTCCACCAGCGCCGAGGACTTCCCGGAGGACTTCTTCGCCACCGCCGCTCCACTGGCCTGATCGGCGAAAAGTATCCGGCCAATCGCCATCGTGGCCATCATGACCACGAAAAGCAAGGCGGCGGAGCGACGACAGGGGGTGCCACGCACGGGCCGCCCCGAGGGTTCGCTGGTGGCCGAAAATCGAACCAGCTTCATTCGTATAGATCATAACCGCGTTTCGCTGCAAAATGTGAATTTTTTTGCATTGTGACGTACTGGCATGAAACCCGGAGCCGGGGTTTGGCATACTAACTACATATGTCCACCCGATTTCGGTCTGTGCGGGCCGCGGTAGTCCGCGCCTGCTGCATCCTCCCAGTCGTCTTTGCCGCTTCGTTTGCGGCCGATCGTCCGGATCCCCCCAAGGTTGTGGAGGAGATCGTCGCCAAAGTGAACGGCGACATCGTGACACGGGGGGAACTGGCGGAGACTCTCGTGGAGATGGAAAAGGAAGCAAAGGCCCAGGGGATTGCGGGCCCCACTCTTCAGCAGCTGGTCGAGAAGGCGACCACCGATGAACTGAAAACCAAGATCGATGAACTACTGCTCGTCCAGAAGGGCAAGGATCTCGACATCAACGTCGAGGCTGACCTGAACCGCTTCATCGCCAGCGTTCAGTCGGACAGCAAAATCTCGGACCCGGACAAATTCCACGATTGGGTGCATCAGGTCATCGGCGTGCCCTACGAGGAATTCCGCCTCCGGAAGAAGAACGAACTGATTACGTCCCGCGTGATCGAAGAAGAAGTCTGGCGGAATATCAACATTCCCGAAGCCGAGATGCGGAAGTATTACGAGGCGCACAAGGCCGACTTTGTCCGCACCGAATCCGTTATGCTCCGCATGATCCTGGTTTCGACGGGAGACGGGAAGCCGGAAACGGTCGCCGCGGCGCTGAAGAAAGCGAACTCGCTGCTGGAGCGCGCCCGCTCGGGTACCGACAAGTTCTCCGACCTCGCGCGGCAGAACTCCGACGATCCCAGCGCCGCCGACGACGGTCTGCTGCCAACTCCGTTCGAACGAGGCAAGGGCGCGGACCCGAAAAGAGAGCTCAACAAGGCGATTGAGGACATCGTTTTCAACCATGAAAAGGGCTACGTGACCGACGTAATACAGATCAGGGGCGCCGGCTTCGCCATTTACCGCGTCGAGGACCACATTGCCGCCGGCCAGGCCACTTTTGAAGACGTCAGGGGCCAGATCGCGAACATCCTTACTAAGCCGATCGCCGATCCCAAGCTCCGCGAATATCTGACGAGCCTTCGCCAGAATGCCTTCCTGCAGATCAAGCCGGGCTACATCGACACGGGCGCCGCACCGGGCAAGGACACGGCCTGGAAGGATCCGGCGCAACTGATGCCCGAGACCACGACGAAGGCGCAGGTTGCCAACCAGCGGCATCTCAAGAAGCTGCTGGGCGTGATTCCATATGGCTATGCGGGAGTGAAAGACACGGCTTCGGCAACACCGACGACACCGCCGGTTCAGCAAACGCCGGTGAACAACCCGGACGGCTCTCCTGCCCGATGAAGTCGCCAGCCGTTCGCGAACTGAAACCGGAAGAGATCGTCAACTCCGTCTTCCTGGTTCAATCGAAGGAGATTCGCCAGAAGCGCACCGGAGAGCCTTTCCTTTCGTTGAGCCTTTCCGATAAGACCGGCGAAATCGAAGCGCGCATGTGGGATAACGTCGCCGAGGTGATGGACACCTTCGGCCGGGACGACTTTATCAAGGTGCGCGGCCAGCTCCAGATTTACAACACCAAGCCGCAGTTCATCGTTCACAAGCTGCGCCGCATGGAGGATTCGGAGGTCGATTTTGCGGACTTCTTTCCCGCTTCCCTGCGAGATCCCGGGCAGATGTGGACCGAACTTCGCGGAATCGTTTCGGAGATTCCCAATCCGCATCTGCGCGCGCTCCTGAATGCGTTTCTCGACGATCCCGAGATTGCCGTCCGCTACCGTGTTGCGCCAGCGGCGAAGTCGATTCACCACGCTTTCAGGTCGGGATTGCTGGAACACGTTCTGTCGCTTTGCGGCCTGGCTCGACCCATAGCGGCGCACTACGGCACTGTCGACTGGAGCCTGATGGTTTCCGGCATCGTCCTCCACGATATCGGCAAGATTTACGAACTCACTTACGAACGCGGCTTCGCCTATTCGACCGAAGGCCAGCTGCTTGGTCACATTTCCATCGCGATGCGAATGCTCTCCGACAAACTGCGCGCATTCCCGGACTTCCCCAACGGCGTTCGGAATCTGCTCGAGCACATGATTCTGAGCCATCACGGAAAGCTCGAATTCGGATCGCCGAAAGTGCCCATGTTCCCCGAAGCGCTGCTGCTTCACTATCTGGACGATATGGATTCGAAGATGGAGTGCATGCGCTCCACCGCGGACAAAGGCGCGATGGCGGAAGGTCTGTTCACCGCCTGGAGTCCGTCTCTCGAACGCGTCGTATTGCGGAAAGACCGATATCTGGCCGGCGGAGAGGTTGCGGCAGCGCAGCCGGCGTCCGCCCCGGAACAGCGGAGCCACTCCGTTCCATCCGCTCCGCCCGCACAGCATTCGCTTTTCGGCGACAAACTTCGCACTGCCCTGGTAGCCGCCGAAACAGGTAATTCACACTCAATCACACCGGAAAGAACACAAGGAAGACCGGAGAATGGCTAAAGAACGCGAACTCCCTCCACCTCTGGAGATGGCTTGCCTCAACGCTCTTTGGGAACTGGGCGAAGGCAATGTGGAGGAGGTCCGTGTATTCGTTTCCCGCGAACGCCCACTGGCGTACACTACGGTTCTGACTCTGCTGGACCGCCTTTCGCGCCGCAGCGCCGTGTCGCGCCGCAAAGAGGGGCGCGGCTTTCGATATCAACCGTCAATCGACCGTGACAAGCTGCGGCGATTGGCTCTCGGCCAGTTGCTCACCCATCACTTCGGCGGCTCGGCCGAAGGCTTGCGCCGGTTTCTGGATACTGAAATTCAGGCTGCAGGCGCGAGAGTGGTCGATTGCATCGCGGAATCGGGGATGGCAGACGGCGGATCCCTCGGAGCATCGCACGATGCCACCTCGGTTTCCGACGCGAGTTTCTCAAAATAGTGAAAATCCTGGTTCGCGCCACGAATTGGCTGGGCGACGCGGTCATGTCGCTCCCCGCGATTCGCGCGCTGCGAACCCGCTTTCCAGAGGCCAGGATCACGGTGCTCGCCCGGCCTTGGGTCGCGGCGCTTTACGAAGGCGAACGGTCCATCGACATCGTCATGCCGCTCGCAGCCGCACCGGGTCCCCGCGATTGGGAAGCCAAACGGAAACTGGGTAGCCAACTCCGGAGGGAAAAGTTCGATCTTGCGGTGCTGCTGCCCAATTCCTTCGAGAGCGCGGCGATTGTCTGGCTCACACGCGCCCGCCGTCGCATCGGCTATGCCCGCGACGGCCGAAGCGCACTGCTGACGGATGCGATCAAGGTGCCTCAGCCCGGCGAAATCCCGCGTCACGAACGTTACTACTATCTGGAACTCCTGCGGCGCGCTGGCCTGATTGAGGCCATTCCGGAGGTGAACGAAATCCTGCTCGATGGGTTAGGACAGTCCCGCAAGCGCGGCGAGGCCCTGTTCGCCGACCGCGGGATCGCGCTGCCGGTAGTCGGCGTCAATCCGGGCGCGGCCTATGGGACCGCCAAACGCTGGCTTCCTGATCGGTTCGCCGCCGCTGCGCGTGAACTGGCTTCGCGCAATCGTGCTTCGATCGCAGTTTTCGGTTCCACCGGCGAGCGCGAACTCTGCGCCGAAGCAGCAAGCGCTTCGGGTGGCCATAATCTGGCCGGAGCGACGACGCTTCGGGAATTCATCGATATGTCGGCCGCATGCCGACTCGTTCTGGCCAACGACTCCGGCGCCATGCACATTGCGGCAGCAGTTGGCGTTCCGTGCGTCACGGTCTTCGGGCCCACCGATGAAACGGCGACCGGACCGACCGGACCCACCGCCCGCATCATACGAGAGCCGGTCGATTGCGCTCCCTGCCGTCTGCGCGAGTGCCCGATCGATCACCGCTGCATGACGCGCGTCAGCGTGGAACAGGTAGTTTCGGCGGCGCAGTTAAGGCAGTAGCCGCCCGTGCGGTATCCTACTACGGTAGGATACTTCATATGCCGCGCGGCAACCCGTCACCGAAGCTTGCCATCACCATAGACCCCGACATTCACAAAAACATCCTCGCGGCGGCCGCCCGCGACAAGGTGAGTGTCTCCGCGTGGATGACCACTGCAGCCCGCGAAGCGCTTAAACGGCGGGCTGGTCTGGTGGCGGTCGAGTTCTGGGAAAAACAGCACGGACCCTTCACCGCGGACGAGATGGCTGAAGCTCGCCGCGCCGTGCGCGCGCAGCTCCGGACGTCGCGAACGGTCCGGCGTCCGGGATGAGCGCGGTCGTCTACGACGCGGCCGTTCTTGTGGCCGCCGACAGAAACGAGCGGAAAGCCTGGGCCGAGCACAAGGTCCGTTTGGAACTTGGCGTGATTCCGATCGTTCCCGCGCCGGTGGTCGTCCAAGCCAGCCGGTCGCCCCAACAAGCCCAACTCCGGCGCTTCCTGACTGGGTGCGTGGTGACGCCTCTTGGCGAGACCGAGGCGCACGAGGCGGGACGGTTGTTGAGCATGACTAAGACGGCTGATGTGGTTGACGCCGTTGTGGTGACAACAGCCATTCGACACAAGGCGACGATTCTCACAAGCGACTCGGACGACATGGAACGGCTCGTCCTGGCTTCCGGCCGCGAAGTCACTGTCGCGGCTATCTGATCAACCCAGCGGAGCCGCCAATTCCCGCGCGCTGCCTGCCGGTACAGTCCGCGTCTCAACCGACCGCGCGGCCGATAACAGCAGTACGCCCGCAATCACATAAACCGCCGCGGCCATCGCGATCGCGCCGCCCAATCCGTACGCCGCCGCCAGCCACGCAATCACGATCGGCGCGGACCCTCCGCCACCCAGCCAACCCACCGTGTTCATCAGCCCCGCCGCCGAGCCACGCGCCTCAGGCCGGATGACGTCGAAGACCGAGGCGAAGATGTTCGCATCGTACAGGCCCTTAAAAAAACCCCACACGGTCAGCGCCACGATCAACCACGTCAGCGACTGCGTCATCCCGCACAGCACCACGAACGGAGCGCCGCCGAACACGCCGACCATCTGGACCAGCATCCGCCCGCCATGCCGCCGCGCGCGCCACCTGTCCGCCAGCCATCCGCCGCAAACCGAACCCATCATGCTCGCCAGTTGCACGTAAATGGTCGCCGTCAGCCCGGACATCGCCAGGCTCATGTGGAAGCGGTCGAACAGAAACTTCGGCATCCACGTCAGCAGCACTACCGCCACAAAATTCGCACAAAGAAAGGCCCCGAGCAGCAGCACCGCGGCTGGTTGCCTCAGGATCGCGCGCATGGTCTCGCCCAGCGGTAGTTTGGCCGCAACCTCGATCCGTTCCGCCTCGCCGCGCTTCGGCTCCCGCAGCCACCGGCTCAACACGAATCCCAGCAGTATCCCCAAACCACCGAACACGACGAACGACCATCGCCATCCATAGTGCTGCCCGATCAGGCCGGCGAAAAAGCCTCCGGCAATCGTCCCGATATAAACGCTCGTCTGGTGTATGCCGATCGCGCGCGACCGGGTCGCCGGCCCGTGATAGTCGCTGACGAGCGACATCGACGCCGGGAAGTAAAAGGCCTCCCCCATGCCTTCGAGCGCTCGCATGGCAAACAGGCCGCGAAATCCGCTGACGGCCGCCGTCGATACGCAAATCGCGCTCCACGCATAAAGGCCACCCAATATCGCCGTCTTGCGGCGCACACGGTCCACGATGTTGCCTGCGAACAGCGCACCGAGTCCATAGACCCACGCGAACGCGCTGCCCAAAAGGCCAAGCTGAATGTTATCGAGGTTCATCGACTTCTGGAGCAGCGGGAAAACGGAAAAAATCGCCTGACGATCGGCGTAGTTGAAGAACGCAATGCCCCACAGCATCGCCACCACCTGCCAGCGGTAGCTCGGCTGCAGGCGCGTCGGCGTCAGTTCCTCCGAGTCAGCCATACTTCGCAGACCTGGGTGCCTCTCCCGTTGCCGGCCAGTCCCGCTTGCCTGGACCATTCCAACGTCAGATCGCCCGCTTGCGTGGCTTCGGGCGGAATGTCGAACTCCAGCGGCATCTGCGGCGCGGGCTTGTCGCGCAGCGGGTGAATCTCGTACTTGCCGTTGGCCGTCATTCGTACCTGAACCCTCGGAGAATCCCCGCCGTAGACCACCCGAACGGCATATTGCGCTTTGCCATTCAGATTGGCGTAGTGCAGCTTCAGCGGCGTTTCGCCCAGCGTCTCGGCCGTCGTGTACCAGGAAACGCGTGCGCCATTGCGCGGCTCCACGTCTCCGAAACCGATAAACGGAGAGACAAGGAAATCCGGATCGCGATCGTAACTCAACCCGCGCACCAGATGCGGCTGGTGCAAAGGATCGCCCAAGTCGTCGTAGAACCCTCCCGGACCCGGATCGGTCCAGTTCACGATACGGTTGATCATCGCCAGTTGCTGTTCGCGCGGGGCTTTCCCGATCTTCGCGAATTCGTTCTTCAGCCAGACCCGGTCGTTGAGGGCGAAGTCTATGGAATCCAGATTCGCGCCGCGGCCAAGGCTGATCGCCTGATACTTCGAGACGCTCAGTTGCATGCGGATGCTCTGGAACAGCGCTTCCGCGAGTTCAAAAACGCGCGCGCGCAACGCCCGGGCCTCTGGCGTCAGTTCGTCGGCATCGAGGATCTTCGTCGCGGCAGCTATCGCTTCCGCCGCTCCTGTGCGCGACGCTTCCTTCAGGGCTGCCATCGCGCGGGCTTCCTGATCGGTCTCAATCGCGAGCCGCTTGCGCAGGAACGCATCGTAATAAGCGCGGTAGAGCGCCTGCTGGAAACGCCAGTTTGCTTTATCCTGCGGCGTGGCCCGCTTCTCAATGCCCTGGAACAGCGCGAGCGTCGCATTCACTCCCGTATTCGCCACCAGCGGACCTTTCCAGTTGTTTTCGAGTCCCATCAGGCCTTTGCCGAAATCGTCCGCCAGCGCGTCGCTGATGAAGAAGCGGCTGTAATCGTGGACGATGTCCTCGACCTTCGCGTCCGGATTCCAACCGAGGCTGCTCCAGAGGAACTTATTGAAATCGTCGTTGCAGCCTTCCGAATAGGTGACGAATCCGTTCGAAGACTGGGCATAGCGGCGGAAAATGGCAGCTTCGGCCACGGGGCGCGGGTTAATCCCTTCGCGCGCTTCCGTCGTGGAAAACGCGAAGTCCCAGTCCTCCACCGGGAACTCCGCCTGGCGGCTGTGCGTGATATCGGGATAGAATCGGACCTGATACTTCTTCGGCACCCGTGCGCGCAACTGCTCGATGCTGCCCCGCACCTGGGGGCCGAACACCACCCCGGTAAGCCAGTCCGGCTGCTTGTCCAGAATGGCGTAAAACTCTTCGAGCCACGCCTGGCTGAAACTCTGCGGCGATACCCACATCTGCGCCTTCGGATGGGTGCGATGCAGAACGGCGGTCTCTTTTTCGAGCAGCGCCAACAGGAATTTCGGTTCGGTGTCGCCCGGGTCGCCCCCCGGCACGAAAACCTCGTCGACGCGCGGCAGTCGGCGGAAGACGTCCCCCCATTCGTTAAGGGCGAAATCCACCGTCTTCGGGTCCGAGTAGTCTTTGTCCATGGCCGGATACCAGATGGAGACATCCATCCCGTATTCGTCGCCGATACGCGACATCTCGGCCATCATCTCGATCTGCGGCAGCGGGAAATGGGGGCTGTCGGCGGCGTCGTCCGAGCGCGGCGGAATCACCTCAATGGTGTTGTTCCCGAAGATCGCCAGTTCGCGGATGTACTGCTCCCACATGGGGACGGTCCATCCGTCGTAGGTGTTGGATTTCGGC
>PLEX01000217.1:0-70519 GCA_003136575.1 Bryobacterales bacterium
TAACGGGCAGAGATTGGCCGTATAAGTCCGCGACTCGCACAAAGCGGAACCCGGCCCATCAGGAATCAGGCACGCGGTCCAGAAACGGCGATCTGGGAAGCGTCGACCGCGTTCTCAGCGCATCGTCCGCCACTCGCAAAAATGCACTCCCCCAGACAGCGCCCTCTGGAAGGCAGGCCCGTGGACGCCATCGGACTCACCTTGACGCTAATGTGCGCGACCACAGTTCGCTTCCCCGCGCGCCCCTACGCCTTAAAACCGAACAATCCCCGCGACCGGATGATTCCCGCAACCGCTGGCGGCACCATACTTTCCCACGTGGCGTCGCCCGACTGAATCTTCGCCAGCACGTCGTCCGGGTAGACGTGCAACTGTTCTTCGCGGAATTCGCGCACCGGCTGGATCTGTCCATTCTCCAGCAGATACCAGTAAAGCCGCCGCGAAAGCGACGCCAGCGGCAGAGACATCGCATCGACGACGGGCGCATCCGGGCCAGCCTTCATCGGATAAATGTAGAGAGTCGTGTCTCCCTGAAATAGTCTGCCGAGGCCTTCCAGAATGCCGCCGGGCAGCCCGGAATAATATTTCTCTTCGAATATGCCCACCAGCGTCGGCGCACCCATCACCATCACGATGGGTTCTTTCGTGTAACGGCGAAGGTAGCTCGTCACCAGATCGAACCGGTCGTAATTCGACACCATAACCGTAATACCCAGCGCGTTCAGCATGCTGGCCCTGGCGAGAAAATCGCCGTGATCGATGCGATGCCCGGTAACCAGGTTGCTGAGCGTCATCTCCATCAGCACGACGGGATCGGTTGTCGTTCGGCGCGACGAGCGGAACTGGCGCTGTGCTCCCTGCAGCATCTCCCACGTCACGTTGGTGACGGGGCGGAAGGCCCCACGCTCCACAAGCGCCGCCTTGCCGGAAATCGCTTCCGATGGCTGCACCACTTCGCCTTCGGCCGTGAACATTGTGGCGTCGGTCAGGCCCTGTTCCACCAGGTGCAGGCTCATCAGCCGGTTGTCGACACCCTGAAACGCCGGCCCCGAGAGACGGATCATATCCACTTCCACCTGCGTGCGCCGCAGACCTTCGATGAGCGCCGCGACCAGTTCATGCGGCTGATCGTTGAGAAAGAACGCCGCGTGAATCAGATTGACTCCCAGCATTCCGAGGGCTTCCTGCTTGGCGACGGACCCGTTGTCCAGCAACTGGACGTGCAGGATGACCTCGGATGGTTCGGCCCGAGGCGCGGTCTGAAAACGGATACCGAGCCAGCCGTGTCCCCCCGGGCTGTCGGTTCGGGTGCGCGTGGCAACGGTGTCGGCGAACACAAAGAAAGAGGTCTTCTCGCCACGCGTGGCATCGAGACGTCGCAGCAGCAGTTTGTACTCGTACTCGAGCATCGATTCTAGGCGCTCGCGGCTGACGTAATGGCCCGCCTTGCCGTAGATTTCGTCGCTCACCGCCGTATCGTAAGCGGAAATCGATTTCGCCACCGTCGCCGAAGCATGGCCCGCGTGGAAAAACCACCGCACCACTTCCTGCCCCGCGCCGATCTCGGCGAAGGTTCCAAACCGGCCCGCGTCCAGGTTGATCGCGAGGGCCTTTTGTTCCGTGTTCATGTCCATGAGAATGATCGATTTGGGCCGTTGGGTTTAGTTCACCTGAAACTTTGCCTGAGCGGCGGCCGTCTGCTTCCCCATCGCGTCGTGCGCGGTAACGACCAGCGTGTAGGTGGCATGTGTCATCGTCGATTTCAGGGCGAGATTGAAAATGCCGGGAATATAGGGCTGCGGATAATAGGCCATGCTTTTTTCCATTGCCGCGTCTTCCTGCTTCATGATCGAAGTGCCATCCTGGGAGAGCAGTTCGACGTCGTACGAAGTGTCGATGGAATTCTGTTCCCCATACTTATAGCCGGTAATGTAAAACTTCACCCACACCGTATCTCCGGCCCGGTACGATGGAGTGATGAGCGCCGTCGTGTCGTCCTGAGTCCGGTAAAAATTGAGTTCGCGGACCACCAGCGCGCCGGCCGGGGCAACGAACTTCGCCTCCACGCCGAACGAGGCTTCGCCCGACGCCGATTCGTGCGATTGTTCGTCGGTAACGTCGAATTTCACCTTGTACACGCCCGGAGGCGCAATGGGCGGGATGGCCACTTCCGTCCGCATCTTCGGTTTCCAGTCCTTATCCTCCTCGCCGAGCGTCGCGATCAGCGGGATTTCGTCCTTCGGAAAAATCGCCACGCCGTTTGGATCGAAAACCTGCACGTGCCCGGTCAGTTCAACCCTGCCGGCGGCCGACTTTCTGAATCCTTCCGCGGTGAACGAGAAATGGACGATCTCACCGGGAACGAGCCGCAGGGAGCCGAGCGGGGGGCCGTCTTCGAACTGTGCGGCGACGGCGTTGCCCACCTTGAGGCTTCCGCTGGCGGTGCTGGCCCGTCCGGGAATGGTCTGCGCTCCGCCCGGGCGCATTGAAACTGCGCCCGCTGCCACCAGCAACGGCCCGAGAGTGAAGAACGAAGCGCGGCTGATATGCATTTAAAACGGCTACTTTTTCGGCTGCGCGCCGGACGGGGTGACTTCCGGCAAATCCGTGGTCGGTATGAGCGCGTCGTTCAGCTTCTCATGGGCATAGCTGAGCGGAAGGTCGGCGAGCACTTCCGAGTTCATCGTCTCGTCGCTGAACCTGATCTTGTAGTGCGCGGCGGGCGCGTCGAACAATACTTCGCCGCGCTCGGTCTGGCCGGGCCCGATGTGCCGGACCATTCCCAGCCAGTCGGAAACACCCGTCCCGTCGGCCAGTTCGCTGTAGGTCTTGCCGGAATCGCTGATCAGCTCGACGGCTGGAATCGGGTTATCGACATTGCCGCTGTTGGTGACCGCAAGCTGGACCATCATAAAGCGGTCGTTGGGGATACGCGGGTTGTCCGTCTGGCCAAGTTGCGTGAGGATCTGCGAATCGACCACGGTGTAAGTAAGTTGCCCCACTGTGGCCTTTTCGCCCGCAGGCACAGCGGCTCGCTCGTCCGGTACCGGCGTTTCCGGACTCCCGGAGCACCCGTCGATCCCCAGCAGCGCTATACAGAACAATGGGAAAATTAAGCACCGCATTTATCGACTAGTCTCTCACAGGCGCGGAGGGGTCTCCGACCGCGCAACGGGTGTGGGGAGCATCGCGATCGCGACAGTCAGCGTTTTCCGGCAGCGAGTTGCGAGGCAAATGTCGAATGTTCCGGACTTGCCAGCCCCTGTTGCAACATGGCGTTGATGCCTGAGAGATCGAGATTCCACAATGCTGCGGCGTCGAGCCAAAGACCGGGGAAGCACTCGGAGCGGTAAATTCCGTCCGGGTCCGCCGCAAGAGGCAAGACTCCGGAAGGCGACCGCACAAACCAGAACAGCTTCTTCTCGCCTGGAAGCGCGACGATATATTCACGCACACCCATTCGTTCGTACAGTCGTTTCTTCGCTCCGAAATCGCGCGAATAGCTGGAAACGGCCACTTCAACGATCAGTTCGGGAGCACCGGAATGGTACGGGCCGGCAACTCCCGATTGCCCGCCGTACTCCGCAAGTATTCGCAAGGTAAGGTCGGGTTGGGGTACCTGGCGTTCGTCCATCAGCCAGGTTGCTTCAATGCCAGGAAAGCATCCCGGCGTAACAGTCGCGTAGTTGCTGAGCCAGGCGGCCAGCACGATATGGCAACCGTCGTGATGGCGGCTTACGGGCGATGGCATATAAACAATTCCGTCGATCAGCTCCGCGTGCTTCAGATCCGGCATTTCTTCCCAGCGACGCATAAACTCGGCGCTAGTCAGGCAATCGCCTTCGAGCAGCGGCGCGGGCGAAATCGGGGGCGAAACGGGAGTTGCCAGCGGCATCTGATCCTCCTCTCGACGGTCAACTTCATGCTAACACCGGAATCGCAAGTCCATCGGCGCGTCACGCGCTTTGCGCCCACACGGCCACGCCCCTCTGCCATCGCTTGCTCTCGAAACGTAGTACCTTATGATTTCACCCGTTTGGAAACGCAAATCTGTAACACGGAGGCAGGCAATATGGCGGAACCGGACGAAATGAACCGCACCTGGTTGTGCAGTGTCCTGTTTATGGACATCGCCAGGTATTCATCGCAGTCGGTGGAATTGCAGATGAAATGGAAGAAAAGGTTCAACGGATATCTGGCGGATTCGATCCACGAAGTACCCGAAAGCGAGCGCGTCATTCTCGATACGGGAGACGGGGCCGCCGTTTGCTTCCTGGGAGCCCCGGAGGCGGCGATGTTTGCCGCGCTCCGGATCTGCCGGTCGTTCACTCTCGACGAACGCGAACAACAACCGGGATTGCGCGTCCGCCTCGGAATCAACCTGGGCCCGGTCAAGCTGATCCGGGACATCAACGGAGCGCTGAACGCCATTGGCGACGGTATCAACGCGGGGCAACGAATCATGAGTTTCGCGCCGGAGAACCAGATCCTCGTTTCCCAGTCGTTCTTCGAAGTGGTGAGCCGTTTGTCGGACGACTACAAGCCGCTGTTCCAGCTGAAGGGCGTCGAAACGGACAAACACGTCCGCGAACATACCGTTTATTATCTGGCTCCTCCCGGCTCACAAAAACGCGAGCCAACGGGCGGTAATTGGAATGAAGGACCGGCGATCACGGTGAACACCGCCGTCGGCGCAGTTTCGGTTCCAGTGGCCCGCTCGCCGAAAGGCCGATGGATTCCATGGCTGCTCGCGGGCGTTTCGATGGCGGCTTTCGCTGCCCTGAGCGTGTGGCATTTTTACGGCTCGAGTGGGTCGCGGGAGGCACGGGGCGAGATCGCTGTTCCGAATCCGGAGCCCGTGGCCGCGACATCCATATCGTCTTCCGCAACAACGAAGTCGAGCAGGCGATCAGGCAAGTCGTCGGCAGACCGGCAGACCCCCGCCGACAGCACGACCCAGGCGGCGAGCACCCTTGCCGGAAATACTCCAGTGCCCTCGGGGCCCGGGCCCGGCACGACGGCAGCGTCACATCAAACGACCGATGCCATCAAGACGCCCGCTCCGCCCGATCAACCGGCACCGTCGCCACCTTCGTTGCCAAACTCATCGGCACCCGCTGTGCCGCTTTCGGGCGACGCGCGGACGGCCTATGACGACGGAGTACGTCTGCTCAGTGAGGACAAACCGGCCGAAGCCGCGCTCCGTTTCGGCGAGGCGATTCGCTCCAGGCCGGATTACGTCAACGCCTACGTGGACCGCGCCGAAGCCCGGCGCAAGTTGCTCCAGTGGGAACTGAGCCTGGAGGACTGCAACAAGATTATTCAGCTGAGGGCCGACGACCCCAGAGGCTATAACTGTCGGGGCTTCGGTCGCCAGATGATCGGGCAACCGGACGCTGCGCTGACCGATTTCAATGAAGCGCTTCGCCTGAACCCGAACTTCGTAATCGCCTATGAGCACCGCGGCGGCACGTACGAACTTCTGGGACAATACGATCGAGCCGTCGGCGATTACTCCCAGGCCATCCGCCTCGCGCCACGCAACGCTCTATTCTACGTAAAACGAGGAGGCGCCTACAGAGACCTGAAGCAGTACGATAAAGCGATTCGCGACTGCACCGAGGCTATCCGGCTGCAGCCGGATTACGTGAATGCTTACCGGCTTCGCGCTTTGGCGGAGGAGGCCTCCGGCGACACCGCCGGCGCGGCCGCGGACCGCGCCCACATAAGGGAGTCGCCGAAGAAAAAGAAGGGCAGATAGCTCGCGCGGAGATGCCACCGGTCTCTATATCCCGACCGCCCGACGGCGTAAAAGGACTGGACCCGTGGCGTGCTGGTTGCGCTGCGATTCGGCACATCCAGGCCACCCGGCTGGCCATTTGCGGCTCGCGGGCTTGGGCGAAACGGCGGAAAGCCCGGTTTGGTCACCCAATCGCCCGTACACGCCGGACCCCGCTGGCGTTCTGGTGTCCGTCGCTTAACGCCGTACGGAGGAATTCGGCCACCATCAGAGTCAACGCGCGCGGATACTCTGTCTTCGGCATCGCCAGCGCCTGCTGCCTCGCGAGCCGCCGCTCAGGCACCCGCAGCTTCTGGAATCGGTGTCCGTGCCCCACCAGGGCGTATTGTGGAAGGATCGAGTATCCGAATCCGTACTCCACAAGCCGCTTGATGACTTCCGTGTCGTCGGCCTCCATGATCACCCTGGGGCCGATTCGCAATTCCTGAAAATACCGTTCGATCAGTCCGCGCATGTTGCTGCCGTTCGGATACAGAATGAACTGTGCGGACGCCATCTCGTCCGGATGTATCGTTCCCACCGCGCCGTCTCTGGTGGCCTCCTCCGACGGACGGATGACCAGCAATTCTTCGCGGTACAATGGCACAATCGTCAACTCCGGCTGCACGAACGGCAGTGAAATGATGCCGAGATCGAATCTCCGCTCGATCAGGCCTTCCACCGTCTTTTCCGTAGGTCCCACGGTCACGTGCAGGTTCGCGTGGGGAAACTTTCTCCTCAGATCGCGCAGCGGATCGCCGAGGCGGTAGATCAGCGTGGTTGCGCCGCTTCCGAAGTGAAAGGGCCGCGAATCGTCCGCGGGGGCGTCGGTGAAGTCGCGATGAATCTCCCCCATCTTTCGCATCACTTCCCGTGCGTGCTCCGCGAAGCGGAAGGCATGCGGCGTCGGCACGATGCGCTTGCCCGTCCGAACGAACAATGGCGTTCGAAGCTCTTCGCCGAGCGCCTTCAGCTGGAGACTGACGGCTCCGGGCGAAACGTGAAGGATCTCCGCGGCTTTCGTGACCGTGGCGTGCTCCATCACCGCGAGGAACATCTCCAGCTGCCGCAGATCCATGAAATTGAATTCTATCAGAGGCACTTCAGCATCGTTCAGTAATGCTAAACGATCATTTTTGTTCTTTGAGATATCTTCCGGTATCGGGTTTCGGTATACTTCGTTACGAATCTGTTTCGCTCAGGAGTCAACCATGAAGTCATCTTTCCGTCCCAGGATGGTACGGATGTTTTTTGAGCTACGCTGCAATCCATTTTCCGCCCCGAACGCGGGTAGTCCCCGAACGCGGGCGTCTTTATTCACCAATTCCAACCAAAATCTGAGCCGGATATTTGCGCTCGTACCGGGAGTACTGTGCCTCTCGGGAGGATTGTACGCTCAGGCGGTTGCCGTAGCCCAGGCGGAAGGCACCGTGACCGATCCAACCGCCAAATTCATCGTTGGCGCGCAGATCACGATGACCGACACCGATACGAGGGCACTGCACGCCACTGCCAGCGAGGCGGACGGCCATTACGTTATCGCGAATTTACCCCCGGGTCCCTACACGCTGGAGGCGAAAGCGCCTGGCTTTAAGGACTATAGGCAAAGCGGCATTATTCTTGAAGTCGCCCACAATATTTCTATTAACGTGCAGATGACGGTCGGCGCCGTCACCGAAACCATCGAAGTCTCGGCAAACGCGGCGATGGTGGAAACCAAGGACAGCGCCATCGCGCAGGTGATGGATGAAGCGAAGATCACGGAACTGCCGCTCAATGGCCGCAACCTGACGCAGCTTCTGACGCTCACCGGCGGCGGAACCACCGCGCCAGCGGGCGATCTAACCGGCAGCAAGAACATTCAGGGTTCGAACGGCTCAGGCACGTTCTCGGTCGCCGGTGGCCAGGCGAACGGCGTCAACTACCTGCTCGACGGCGGCGACAACAACGATTCGTTCAGCAACGTCAATCTGCCGATTCCGTTCCCGGATGCGGTCCAGGAATTCAGCGTGCAGACCAACGCGTTGCAGGCGCAGTTCGGTCTTCACCCCGGCGGCGTGGTCAACGTCGTAACAAAATCCGGCACGAACTCGTTCCACGGCGATCTGTTCGAATTCTTCCGTAATTACGAGCTCAATGCGCGTCCCAAGGGCCTGACGCAGGTGAATGGTTCCATCAACCAACCGTTGCGAGACTCACTGAAGCGCAACCAGTTCGGTGGCACGGCGGGCGGCAAACTGATCAAGAACAAGCTGTTCTACTTTGGCGGATACCAGCAAACGGTGCAGCGGAGCAATCCGTCGGATACGACGGCGCACACGGACACGGCGCTTACCCTTGCGGGAAACTTCTCCATAGAAGACGCCAGCACGTCGGCGGGTGGTTGTCAGTCGAAGGCTGTCCAGCTGAAGTACGACAACGGGTCGCCGATCGCGGGCAATATCATACCGGCATCGTTGTTCGATCCGTCGGGGATGAAGCTCCTCACCAGCTATATCCCCGTTTCCACCGACAACTGCGGTCTCTACCTCTATGGGCAGCTGGCGAACAATCCGGACTGGCAGTACATCGGCCGCGTGGATTACAACAAGAGCGAAAAAAATCAGATGTTCGTCCGGTACTACATTTACAACTACACGGCGGAGACCTTCTTTAACGGCACCAACGCGTTGACCACGGGACCAAATCCCGGCAACCGCGACGAAACCAACACATTGACTCTGGGAGATACTTACACAATCAGCCCGACTAAAGTCAATTCGTTCCATGTGACCTTTGACCGCCGTGCCGATAACCGTGGCGCGCCGCCCAATTTATTCGGACCCCAGGCGCTCGGCATGAAGATCAACGACAACATGCCGGATAATTACATTCAGGTCACCGTCGGCAATTACTTCAACGTTGCCTGCGGCACCTGCGCCCCGGGGTATTTCAACGTAAATAACTTCCAGCTCTCGGACGATTACCAGATGACCTGGGGCAAACACCAGATCGCCTTCGGCTTCGATGGCCGAAAGGAACAGTTCAATGAGACGGCGAACCAGCAGTCGAACGGCCAGTGGACGTTCAGCGGCGGAAGCACAACCGGCTATTCCGGCGACAACCTGGCCGATCTCGAGATGGGACACCTGTCCGCATGGAACCAGGGCAACGCTCTCTCCGATTATCTGCGCCAGACCGTGATTGGCCTCTATGTTCAGGATTCATGGCGCATCGCGTCGCACCTCACCGCGAATATCGGCGCCCGCTGGGAGCCAGACATGCCCGCCAGCGACAAGTATTGCCGCGGCAACCAGTTCAACCTCGCCGATTTCATCGCCGGAGTTCACAGCACCGAGTACCCGACGGCACCCGCCGGCCTGCTGTTTGGCAAGGATTCGGGGAACACAAATGGCTGCGCATTCAGCAACAAACACCTCCTGGCCACCTCCCCGCGCATCGGGTTGGTCTGGGATCCCACCGGCGCGGGAAAACAAACCATCCGAGCGGCTTTCGGCCTCATGCACGATTCCACGGAGTTGTTCTATCCGGAACGCTGGACTACCAATCCTCCGTATGCTTCTCAGATCAACGGGCAATCGAACCTGCTGGCGACAGCGCCGTTCTCGAATCCGTGGAACGGTTACGTTTCGCCAACCGGCGTACCGGGCGATCCGTTCCCCGGCGCTACGATTTTCCCCAGTTCGGGCGCCTATGTGACCGTTCCGCCCAACGTGCATGATACCTACATGTTGCAGTGGAATCTGAGTTACCAGAAACAGATCGCGAAAGACTGGCTGGCCACGGCGACCTACATCGGCAACCGGACGAACCACATACTTGGCGCCAACGATATTAATTCTCCGGTCTACATGGCGGGAGCAACGGTAGCCAACGAACAGGCGCGCCGTCCGCTGTCCCTGATTAACGCCGCACAGGGCGCGTCCTACAGCACAATCATTCAGACGGACGACGGCGTGTCGTCCAGCTACAATGGCTTGCTGCTGAAGGCCGAGCACCGACTCTCAAATCATGTGAGTGTGCTTCTAAATTACACCTGGTCCCACTGCATCAGCACTTACGACTTCGGTGGCGAACTGGCGGGCAACGATTACCAGAATCCCAATAACCGCGACAACGAAAAGGCGGATTGCAACTATGACCGACGGCACGTCTTCAACGCCTCAATGGTCGCCGTCAGCGGCGGAGTCGGGACCGGCTTCCTCCGCGGCGCGACGAAGGACTGGCAGGTTGCCCCGCTGATCAGTCTCTACACCGGCCAGCCTCTGACGGTCACGACCGGCTCCGACGTTTCGCTCACCGGCGAAGGCGACGACCGGCCGAATGTCGTGGTCGGGCAGTCTTTGAACGTTGGCGCCGGCCTGAACAATTGGTTCAACACGGCGGCATTCGCTGGTGGTTGTACCACCGCAGCATACGTCGGCAACCAGTATTGCGTGCCTCTCGGCCAGTTTGGCGATGCCGCTCGCGATATTCTGCACGGACCCGGCACGATCCAGTGGGATATGTCGGCAACGCGCCGCTTTGCGCTGACCGAGCGCTTCCGGATGGAATTCCGCTCGGACTTCTTCAACATCATGAACCACGCCAACTGGGGCAACCCGGCAACCGGTCTGACCAGTTCGACGTTCGGCCAGATCACCAGTTTCGGATCGCCGCGTTTGATTCAAATGAATTTGAAGCTGCTGTTCTGACCGCAGGCACCTCGCTCAGTCAAACGGCCTCGGAATCTTCGGATCACGAGGCCGTTTTGATTTCTGTGGGGCAGGCGGTTTCGCCTGCCAGGCGCACCGTTCTGATCCTACTCCGCGGCCTTACCCAGCCTGAACCCAAAATAGTCCCGCGCATTGCGGAACGAAATGTCGGCCACCAGCTTTCCGAGCATTTCCTTATCGTCCGGCAGCAATCCCCTCCGCACATCGTCGCCAAGCATCCGGCACAACAAACGCCGGAAATAATCGTGCCGTGGATACGAAAGAAAACTGCGCGAATCCGTCACCATGCCGACCAGTCGCGACAACAGCCCCATCGTCGCCAGCATGCGCATCTGCGCTTCCATGCCATCCAGTTGATCGAGGAACCACCAGGCCGAGCCCCACTGCATCTTGCCCGCGACGCTGCCATCCTGATAATTGCCAATGATCGTCGCGAACACCGGATTGTCGGACGGATTCACGTTATAAAGGATGGTCTTCGCCAGCTGATCGGTGGAATCGAGGCTGTCGAGAAAACGCGCCAGCGGGCGAGCCTGATCGAAATCGCCGATCGAATCGAAGCCCGTATCGGGTCCAAGCACGCGGCGCATCCGTGAATTTGTATTCCGCAGAGCGCCAAGGTGGAACTGCTGCGCCCATCCGCGCGCGTGATCGAGCAGCGCCATGCGATAGAGAAGCGCCGAACGGAACAGCGCCGCCTCGCCGGCATCGACCGGCCTCCCGGCCCTTAGCTTGTCGAAACAAGCGGCGGCTTCCGCGTCGGTAAATGGCTCCGCCTCCATTCGGTCTAGACCATGGTCCGATGCGCGGCAACCCAATTCATGAAAAGCTGTATGGCGCGACTCAAGCGCTGCAAGAAGCCCGGACCAATTGGACACCGACACGCCCGCCGTCTTTTCCAGCTTGTCGATCCACGCATTCCACGCGGTTACGTCGGCAACCGCCAGCGCCTTATCCGGACGCCACGTGGGATAAACGCGCGTGTCGGGATGGGTCCGTTCCGCCAGTTTCCGGTGAGCTTCGAGCGGGTCGGCCGGATCGTCGGTCGTGCAGACCACGGCAACGCGGAATTTCCGAAGAATCGATTGCGTCGTCAGATCGCCTTCGCGCAACTGCGCGTTGCATTCGTCGAAAATTTCCTTCGCGGTCGCGCCGGAAAGCGGCTTCGACACGCCGAAGGGCCGCTTCAATTCCATCGCGGTCCAATGATAGAGAGGATTGCACAAGGTTTCGGGAACGGTACGCGCCCAGGCCTCGAATTTTTCCCAGTCCGAAGCGTCGCCGGTGCAGTAGCGCTCGTCGACGCCGTTGGCTCGCATGGCCCGCCACTTATAGTGATCGCCTTCGAGCCAGATTTCGGTGATGGAACGGAAGCGGTGGTTCTCCGCAATCAGCTCCGGCGAAAGATGGCAGTGATAATCGATGATCGGAAGGTCTTTCGCGACCTCGTAATAAAGGTGTCTGGCGACCTGCGTTTCGAGCAGGAAATCCTGAGAGGGGAATGGTTCCATGGAATTGTGTTTTATTGGTTTACACCGCTGGCGAGGAAGCCGCCGTCTACAACCAGAATCTCTCCGTTCACGAAGCTCGCCGCATCCGAAGAAAGAAATACCGCTGCGCCAACCAGCTCTTCGACGTTGCCGAACCGCTTCAGCGGCGTGCGCATTTTGAGTTCGCGCCCGCGCTCCGTGCCGTCGAGCAACTGTTGATTCAGCGGCGTGCGAAACACGCCGGGCGCAATGGCGTTCACGTTGACGCCGCGCGAACCCCATTCGATGGCCAGCGCGCGGGTCAACCCGGCGACACCCGCTTTGCTTGCCGCGTAGGCCGCCACCTCAAACAAAGCAACGAACGAATTGAGCGAAGCCAGATTCACGATGCGGCCCCAACCCTGCGCCAGCATGGGAGGCGCGAAGACCTGGCAGGCGCGAAGCGTGCCGGTAAGATTGGTGTCGATGATCGCCGACCATTCCTCTTCCGGCATATCCAGGATGGGCGTCCGCTTGATCCGGCCGGCGGAATTGATCAGGATGTCGATGCGCCCGAACTTGTCCAGAATCTTATCGCGGGCGGCGATCAAAGACGGCCGGTCGGCTACGTCGGCCGCGAGGCGAATCGTCTGCCGCCCGTGCTTCTCGATTTCGGCTGCGACGGGTTCGGCGGCGTCCGGACGACGGGAGCAGGGCACCACATCGGCACCGGCCTCGGCGAGCCCGATCGACATGGTTTTGCCGATGCCGGAAGTGCCTCCGATTACGACCGCTACCTTGCCGGTAAGGTCAAGTGATTTCAACATGTTGGCGAGTCCTTGAGGAAATGAATGTGGATACTTCCATTATCCACCAAACAGGCCGTTCACGCCTCAAAAATCGAGCATTTTGGGGGATCAAATCGCGTGTGTCGCCCTCCCGGGTGGGCACGGTTCGAGCGCGGCGATTCCGCGTCGGGAGCATCTTCTGCTATGCACCCGATTTGACCGAGCCATTGGCTTGGCCGCGCGGCACCGAACGCCGCTGGCGTGGGCGGCGCGCAATCCTGGATGGTGACTTATGGCGACGCAGCGCGGAGTTAACGGGCGAGGCTGACAGTTGCTAAAATCAGTGTGCCATCGGGAATCAGCCGGTTACCGGTTTGCGAAGCTCTTTCAGCTGGCGTCCGCCCTTTTCGCAATAATTTCGACAACAAGCTCGGTTCCGATCGGGAAGAAAGGTAAATATGAAAAAGGTTTGGACGATTACATTTGCAATGATCGCAATGGCGGTCGTTGCGTGCGGAGCCGACAACACGCTTGGCGTCTGGAGGTACAATGCCAGCGAATCGAAACTGCCCGCGGGGATGTCGCCGATCAGGAACCTGGTCTTGACACGGGAGGGCATCGACGCAGGGGCGAAGATCTCGGCCAAAGAGGATCGGGCCGACGGGTCAAAACTCGATACGACAACGACGGTCAGGTACGACGGTAAGAAGGTTGCTGTGACCGGCACTGGTCTGCGGTGGAACACTACCGCCATCACGCAGGCAGATGCCAACACACTTGTCGAGGAGCGATGGATGACGGGGACGACTTACCACAGCATCGTCCACACGGTCGTTTCGGCCGACGGCAAGAAGACGACTTCGACCGCTTCAGGAACCGGCGCCGATGGAAAGGCGTTTACCGCGATAATCGTCTTCGACAAACAGTAGGTGCTCAGGCTGCTGCGACAGAAGACCATAACGGGCAGCTGTAGACAGGCGAGCGAGAAGCGGTAAAAAAACCGCGGCCCTAGCGCGTCAAAAACCTCTCCCAGAACGCCAACTTCTCAGCGCTTCCGGCAGCCGGAAGCGCGCCGGGTTTGTCGCCGATCTCCATCGTCTCCGGCTTCTCGCCGACAGCCGCCCACACCGGCAGGCCTTTGCCGTTCGGATCGCCGTTGGCTGCAAAATTCGCCCAGTACGAAGACACCTGGTCGGCAATCTTCCTGTCCGCATCCGTGAACGGCCTCTCCGACATATAGAGCGTATTCAGGACATACGGGACTTCGGAAGTGTGAAACGCGCCATACTGAGCGGCGTCCGGGCCTGGCATCGTGTGGTCCCAGAAATACGTAAATGCCCTGGTTTTCGCGGTCTTCGCGCGGCCGCGCGCCCACAAATATGTCCCCACCCGCTGCTGGTCCCATGCGCTTTCGTTCTGCGAAATCCGGGCCTGTTCGTCAGTTGCGGCCGGATACAGCTTCAGGAACTCATCCGCGCTATCTCCGTAACGCTGCTTCGCCTGCGCCTGAAATGCCGCCGAGGTAATCGTCGGGTTCGGTGAA
Organism: Bryobacterales bacterium; assembly: GCA_003136575.1. Taxonomy (GTDB): domain Bacteria; phylum Acidobacteriota; class Terriglobia; order Bryobacterales; family Bryobacteraceae; genus BOG-234. The sequence continues at coordinate 14,295 of PLEX01000217.1, forward strand.
AGGCCGATGTCGTGTTTGTTCCATCCCGTGAGCGTTGGAACGTCGTTCTGTTTGCCCTGCGCCAGCGTTTCGGCAACCGTCATCGGCAGAAACGATCCGTCGATAATGAGGCCGCCGCGTCCGCCCCTCCCGCCGCCCTGGATGGGTTCCATGAGTCTCTCCCAACTCATCGCGCGCAGTTCCGCAATCGACTTCGCGCCCTTCGCGGTCGCAAACGCCACGCCATTCTGCTCCGCCTGGGCGAGCTTCGTGCCGCCCGCGCCCAATCCGCCGGCCAGCGTCGTTCCGCTTTCCGCGATCGCGCGCGCGAAAAGGCCTTTCGCAAGCGGCGACGCGATCAGCGCATTCACCGAACTCGCGCCCGCCGATTGCCCCGCAATGGTCACCCGCGCCGGATCGCCGCCGAACTTCGCGATGTTGTCGCGCACCCACTGAAGCGCGGCAACCTGATCCAGCAATCCGTAATTGCCGGACGTCTGCGTGGCCGATTCCTTCGTCAGCTCCGGGTGGGTGAAGAAGCCCAGCACGCCGACCCGGTAATTGATCGTTACAACGACGAGTCCTTTCTTCGCCAGGCCCTCGCCATCGTAGACGGGCACCGCCGCCGAGCCTTCGTTGAACCCACCGCCGTAGATATAGAAATACACGGGACGTTTTTCGCTCGCGTTTTTCGCGGCAGTCCAGACGTTCAGAAACAGGCAGTCTTCACTCACGTCGTTGTGGGCCATGAACTCGTAAGTCCACGGCTTCCTCTCGGTGACAATCGACTGCATGCAACTCGCGCCGAATTTATCCGCGGCCTTCACGCCGGACCACGGCACTACGGGTTGCGGCGCGCGCCATCTGCGATCGCCGACCGGCGGCGCGGCAAAGGGAATACCCTTGAAAACGGTGATAGTGGTGTCGCGACCCGACGCGCCAGAGATCTGTCCGCCGGTCACTTTAACCGGTTGCGGAATCGCGGCGAATGTCACAGCGCACGCGATCGGAAATAGCGAGATGAGTTTGGTCATGGGAACCACCTCAATTTATCACTCCCGCGATATCCGCAACATCCCTTCGCGAATTTGAAGGCCAGGCCCACCGCTCGGCGCGTTCGGCGCGCCAGCAACGCTCCACAGCAATTCTGCTACTATCGCAGTGTTCGGGCGTTTCGCCCGTACGTGAGGTTTAACCGTGCCCTGTTTCCTTTTACTTGCCGTACTGCTGTTTCCTCGTGTAGTACTCGTGTTGATGTGGTTCTTCTCGGCCTACCTGCAGCGCGCATTCCACGGGGGTTTGGCGCTGCCGGTGCTGGGCTTCTTTTTCCTGCCGCTCACCACGCTCGTATACGCGTGGGAGATTAACAATCACATGCCGACTGCGGGGAACAATCTCATATGGCTGCTGATCGCGGTCATTTTCGATCTGGGTGGTCTGGGCGGCGGGGCACACCGCCAATCGCGACGCTGAAACGGCGCGAAGCCCAAAATGCAAACGGCGAGGCTTCCCCAAACGGGTTAGCCTCGCCGCGCAATCGACAAATGCTTTCGGTTAGTAAGTGAACCGGAGCGTCAGCTGAATCCTGCGGTTTCCCGTGACCCCGCCGCCGCCCAGTCCCTGTCCGGTACTGACCGAACTGATCGATTCGCCGAAGAACGGAGAGTTCAGGCTTCCGATCGGATTTGCCAGGTTGACGTGATTGAAGATGTTCGTCGCCTGCAGCGTCAGCCCCAGCGTGTACTTATGGTTGCCGCCGCCAACGTTGCCGAAGCCGCCGAATCCACCCGGTCCGCCGCCACCGCCGAAGCCGCCGGGACCGCCGCCTCGTCCACCACCGCCACCGCCAGGTCCACCACCGCCAGGCCCACCGCCGCCGGGAGGAGGTCCACCGCCACCGGGACCACCCGGCCCACCGCCGCCCATCATCTGCGGATTCACGTTCCGCTTTTCACCCCAGCCCCAGCTGCGCGTAAAGCGCATATCCACGCGCCACTGGTCGGGACCGTTGCCGTAATTGATCGGAATCGTGGTCGCTCCGGCGCCCGGGGCGATGTTGAAATTCCCGAAAGCCGTGCATTTAATATTGCCCCCGCACGTGGCGCCCGCGGGAGCAAACGAAGGCCTGTCGTTATTGATGCCGTCGCCGTTGTAATCGATGCCCGAAGTAATATTGAACGGAGTTGAGGAATTGATCGAGAGGATCGGCGATGCCGTCCATCCGTACGGCAGCCCCAATGTGCCGAAAAGATTGATCCGGTTCGTCGGTATTGCTGCCCGGCCCCAATCCGCATTTGTGTTGTATTCGTTGCTCGGAAAACCGTTTGTGTTGGTGTGGTAATCGCTCCAGGCATAGAATCCATTGAGCGATATGTGGCTGTTCACCCGCGAATTCACGCTGGTAATAACCTGCAACTGTTTATACAGCCCCGAGTCTTCGTAGAGATAGATATAGCCCTGGCCGGGATATGGCAGCACTCCGCCGGATTGGGTCAGGGGGTTGTAAGTGCCCGGAAGCGGCGCGTTGATCTGCCGCTCGCGGAGATCGCGCACGCCACGTGTATCGGTCACGTTTAGAGTGAGTGTCGTGCGGCCAGGCAGCGCCCGTTCGATCGACGCGGCGTTCTGGAGCATGGAAGAGGCCTTCAGATTCGGATCGACCTCGTAGATCGCTTGCGTGGATGTCTGCAACAGTGAAAGCGGCGGCATCCCCGTCGGCGTGCCGAAGTACGAGAGCGCCTGATAAGCCGCCGTGCCCGACGCGGAAATGATGTCGTAGTTCTGCTGTCCGTTGCCGTTATAGCGGATCGTATTCAAAACGTCGTTCAGCGGGAATCGATAGTAGAACAAACCCGATCCTCCGCGCAGAACCGTCTTGCTGGTCTTCCCCGGCTTCGCGCCCGGCGCCCAAGACGCCGCGAGGCGCGGAGCGATATCGGCTTTGTCGCTGATGTTGGTTTGCGTCTCAAAACGCAGCCCGCCGCTCAACGTGAAGTTCGGCCGCACGCGCCAGTCGTCCTGCGCGAAGACGCTCGCGTCGAACTGCTTCTTGGCGAACTGGGTCGGACCGGCGTTCAGCGTGTAAGACGACGGTCCACAGCCTTCGGCGAGAATCGTCGACATCGGAACTCCCTGGTCCAGCAGCAATTCCGTCTCCTGGTAAACGTCGAGTGAAGTGGGATTGGAGAAGCTCGAAAGGCAGGGCGCCGTCGCCGAATTCTGCGGCGTTGTGAACGTATAGGTGCCGTTGAAATTCGACGTGGATTGGGTCGCCAGTTCGCTCTCGCGCAAGCGCGAGCCAAACTTCATCGTGTGCTTGCCCTGCGTGATCGTGTTATTTTCCTGAAGCTCGTAACCGCGGTTGCGGTTGTAGTTATCGGCCGTGTTGCCGCCCGCGGTGAAAGCGCTCGCTACGTTTATCGTGGGGCCGCCAAAGCCGGAAGCCGAGGTGTTTTGCCTCTGATCGTTGAACTGAAACAGAATCTCGTTCACCGATTTTGTCCCGATGACCATCGTTTCCGTCGCCTGAACGGTCGTGAACTTATTCACTCCATAGTTGACCTGCGAAGGCAGACTGAACCCGCCGACTCCGTTCTCGTTCGATCCGCTGCTGCGCATGTAGCGCATGACAAGTGTGTTATTGGGATTAATCGCGTAATCGATGCGGGGATTAATCGAATAACTCTTCGACGGCGTGGCGTAAGTCGCGTTGTAAGAGGTCTGCGCCAGAGTCGTGGGATTCAGCGTCTCAGCGTTGATCAGCTGACTGGTGTTGAAATTGCGTTCACTGAGATCGAGAAACCAAGAGAGTTTCTTCCCCAACGGCCCGCTGACGTTGCCCGAGATCTGGCGATTGTTGTAGTTGGGCATCGCGCCCTGAACGAAGGGGTTGCGCGTATCGAGATCGTGGTCTCCGAAGGTGAAGAACGCGCTGGCGTGATAGCTGTCGGTTCCGGGCTTGGTGAAAATCTGAATGCGGCCGAAACCCGGGCTGTCGAACTCCGACGCGAACGGATTGGAATTGATGCGAATTTCGCGGATCGAGCTCTTGGGCGGCAACTGGCCGCCGCTGAAGCCATCGACAAAGATCTGCGGGCCGTTCGGACCGGCGGCGGGACCAGCCATGGCTTCGAGCTGCGCCTGAAGATCGTCCGGGTCGTCCGGCAGAGCGTCCATCTCTTCCTGAGAGAGCACGATCGCTCCCGCGTTGGCCGATGGGTCGACGTTGACTGCGCCAACCGCGCCGGAAGTTACGTCCACCTGAGCGGCGGAAGCTTCAATTTGCAGCGCGGTTTCAAGCGGACTCGCCTGCCCGCTCGTCACTGCGACGTTCGTTTGCGTGGCTGCGACAAATCCGGGCGCCGTGATGCGAACCGTGTACTGGCCGGCGGGGAGACTGATCGTGTACTGGCCACTGCCGTCCGTCTTCTCGTCGCGGGTTTGCCCAGCGCCGGTAACGTGAACGGCGGCGTTGGGGACAACCGCGGCCGAAGGGTCCTTGACCGTGCCTTTAATGGTGCCGACACCTTGTGCTTGCGCTAATTGTGATGAAATTGCAAAAAAAACCGCCAACGCGGACAATAATCCTGTTTTTCGTGTGAATACGTTTGACATGAGTTTTATCTTGTGTTTCCGTACGTTTGGGAACGGCGCCAGATGAAGCAAGCTACTCGGCCTCAATCGCCGGGCCGCGTAAAATCGGCGTGGGAATGAGATGAAAATTCATCGATCACCCTCATGCTTCGAAGTCTAACGCAAACCGATATTGCCGCTGGTAAAGGATGGTAAGCGTGTGTATCCGTTCGTAAGATCCCACGCTTTCCGCCGCTTCTGCGGCCGGAAACTTCATGAAGCCATTGCCTTTCTATTTTCATCCGGGTATAATTAGTCCGAGGGCGGCAAGAGGCTTATGATGATACTTCAGAACAGAACTGTAACGGCTTTTGAGGGTAGTAGAAGGATCGCATCCGGTCCGCTGGCGATGGTGGCCCTTAGAGCGACCGAAGTGGTTGCTCGGGGCGAGACCGGACCGGTCCTGATCTTCGACGACCTGACCGGAGAGCAGGTTGACGCGGATCTTCGTGGATTGCCGGAGTCAGCAGCCGAAGTACCGGCGCAGCCGATGCCGGATGACTCCGCCGAAGTGCGTGGCCGGGGGCGACCGAAGCTGGGTGTCGTGGCGCGTGAGGTCACGCTGTTGCCCCGACACTGGGAATGGCTGGGCGAGCAGCGAGGCGGCGCGTCCGCTGTGTTGAGAAAGCTGGTGGAGCAGGCGCGGAAGGACAGCGTTGCGGCAGATACGATCCGGCGTGGACGCGAAGCGTTGTACCGCTTTATCACGACGATTGCCGGCAACGAGCCTGGTTATGAAGACGCGATTCGCGCTCTGTTTCGGGGTGATGCTTCCGGCTTCGCCGGGAGGATTGCCAGCTGGCCGCCGGATGTGCGGGAACACGCGCAGCGCCTGGCATCCGGCGCGTTCGGTGAGTTGTAACGGACCGCACGGCGGCGACACACATCCGCAACGAATTTCGTGATAGCGTAGAAATCGGAGTCGATTAAATGAGACGCCTTTTCGCTATTCTCGTCGCGACGCTCCCACTGGCGGCCTATGCACAGACCGCCAATCCCGTTGCGCCGCCTTCGGACCCGCTCGAACTGGTCACAGGCGCGGCACAGCCCGTGACGACGGTCGAGCAGCGCGCGGCAACCGTTGCGCTGTTGAACCGCGCCGCCGAGCAGTACGCTATGCATTCCAAAGGCACGCCGGCGCACATCCTGCAGATCTCATTCAACGCCACGGCATCCACGCTGTTCCCGGGAGGCGCGGGGCAGCTGCGGGAAACGTGGATCTCCGGCCAGAACTGGCGCTGGGAGGCCACTCTCGGCAACTACTCGCTGCTGCGTATCAGTTCAAACGGCGTGGCGTACGACCAACAAGCTCCGCAAGCCATTCCGCTGCGGCTGAAGATGCTGGCGAACACCGTGTTCGCTCCGCTGCAGTTCACGGCGCCACGGGTTGCGGCCATGCGGACGGCTTCCGTCACGTGGAAGGGCGCCCAGATTACCTGCGTGCTTCTCGCGCCATCCGGCTCGGCGCAGGATTCCGCAGCCGCCAAAGCGGGACGGCAGTGGAACGAAAGCGAATTCTGCGTCGACCCGGCGACCGGACTGCTGGATGTTTACTCCGAAATCCCCGGATACTACGCAATCTACGATTACACGAATGCGCTGAAGTTCCACGACCGCACGCTGCCGGGCGCGGTAACGATCAGCGAAAACGGGACGGCCGCGGTGCAGGCGCAGCTTACAAGCATCGCGGACACCGACGCGACAAATATGACGCCGTACACGCCGACGGCGCAAATGATTTCGCAGGGTCCGGCGGTCGTCTTGTTCGCGCCTATGCAGATGACCAGGATGGTGCCATCGCCGAGCATGCAGCCAGGTTCGGCGATCGAACCGGCGATTGTTCACGTCACTCTCGACGAGCAGGGACACGTGCAGGAATCGGAATTACTGCAAACCACCGGATTGAGTTCGCAGGCTCTGGCGCTGGTGACGGGAACGAAACTGTGGCCCGCGCCCCAGACCAGCGGTACCCCGCCACGCCAGCGGGAAGCGTTCGTGCGAGTGGAGTTCGTTCCGGCACAGCCTGGCATCGGCCAGTACCTGAATTAGGACCGCGCCCGACGGCTGGCAGGCGAAACCGCCTGCCCCACATCACTGCCCCCCGATTTCAGCGTTGCTAACATAAAGGTTTCCCCAACCGGTTTCTCCAACCTTTATGCCCCTGCGTCTCTATAACACGCTGACACAGGAGGTGCAGCCATTCGCGCCTCTGAACGACAACACGGTCCGCATGTACACCTGCGGACCGACGGTCTACGATTTCGCCCACATCGGTAATTTCCGCACGTTCGTTTTCTTCGATTTGCTGCGGCGCTGGCTGCGCGCCTCCGGCTTCAAGCTCGATCACGTCATGAACATCACCGACGTGGACGACAAGATCATTCGCAACGCGGTGGCGCAGAACAAGACGCTCGACGAATACACGGCGATTTACACGAAAGCGTTCCTCGACGATTGCGCCGCGCTGCGCCTCGAAAAGCCGGAACGGCTGGTGCGGGCGACCGAACACATCAAGGAAATGGCCGATGCGATCCACAAACTGGAGGAGGGCGGCTACACGTATCGCAGCGACGGCTCGGTTTACTTCCGCATCGCGAAGTTTAAAGATTACGGCAAGCTTTCTCACAACGATTTCAGCGGCATGGTGGCCGGGGCGCGGGTCGACGTGGATAACTACGATAAGGCCGACGCCCGCGATTTCGCGCTTTGGAAAGCCGCCAAACCAGGCGAGCCGGCGTGGGATACGGAAGCAGGGCACGGGCGGCCGGGCTGGCATATCGAGTGCTCCGTGATGGCGATTCAATATCTGGGCGCGACGCTCGATCTTCATGCGGGGGGCATCGATCTGGTCTTTCCGCATCACGAAAACGAAATCGCGCAATCGGAGGCGCTCACAGGCAAGCCATTCGCGCGCTTCTGGGTGCATTCGGAGTTTCTGCTGGTGGAAGGCCAGAAGATGTCGAAATCGCTGGGGAATTTTTATACCCTGCGCGATATCTTCGCGCGCGGCATCGCGCCGGAAGCCGTGCGCTATCTGCTGGCGTCGGTGCCGTATCGCAAAGCGCTGAACTTCACTTTCGACGGGCTCGCTTCGGCGAAGACAGCGATCGAACGGCTGCGGAACTTCAAGTTCCGTCTGGATTCGGCGAAGCTTGCCGAAGGCGTCAACGATAAGATCGCGGAGCACGCGGCGGCGGCGCTGGCCGGTTTCCGCGCCGCGATGGACGACGATCTGAACACCGCGGAAGCGCTCGCGTTCGTGTTCGAATTTCTGCGCGATGCCAACACGGCTCTCGATGCCGGGGAGTTCATGGAGGGAAATCTGGCGGGGGCGAATGCGCTGCTCGATCAATTCGACGCGGTGTTCGAAGTGCTGAAGCCGACGGCCGCGGCGGGGGGAATTTCCGAAACGGACATCGAAAACCTGATCGCGGAACGCACGGCGGCGAAGAAAGCGCGGAACTTCGCGCGTTCCGACGAGATTCGTGCGCAATTGCTCGATGCGGGAGTGGTTATCGAAGATACGAAGGATGGAGTGAGATGGAAAAGAAAGTAAGCCCGTACTCGCGCGCGGTTCATGCCGGGGACCGGAAGCGGCCGGACGGAGATGCGCCCGCGTGGATTCCGGTGACGACTCCAATTCACACGGCGGCAAGCTTCTTCTACAGCGACATGAACGATTTGGAACGGGTCTTCGGCAACGAAATGCCCGGCCAGAGCTACGGCCGCTACGGCAATCCGACCAGCGACGCGCTGGAAGAACTGGTCACGTCGCTCGAGGGCGGCGCGGGGTCGCTTGCGTGTGCCACCGGTATGGCCGCGGTTCATATGGCGATCAGCACGGCGCTGATGGATCGGCGGAAAACCATCGTTGCGCAGAGTCTGCTGTATGGCGCGACGCTCGGCATGCTGGCGAAGGTTTTCGAGCCAGCGGGCGTGGAGGTCGTTTACGTCGATTTCTGCGACGAAACGGCTGCGGAAGCGGCTATCTCGAAGCATCGGCCGGGCGCGATCGTGATGGAAACGATCTGCAACCCGTTGTTGCGAGTTCCGGCTCTCGATCGCGTCGGCGCGATGGCGCGGGCGGCGGATGCGCCGCTGATCGTGGATAACACCTTCGCCACGCCGCTGATTATCAGGCCGTTCGAGCATGGCGCGTCGTTCGTGGTTCACAGCCTGACGAAGTACCTTTCCGGGCACGGCGACATTATGGGCGGCATCGTGCTGACCGACGAGGCGAGCCTGGGGCCGTTGCGCGCTTTGTCGCGGACGGTCGGGTTTACGCTGGGGCCGTTCGAATGTTATCTCGCGATGCGCGGCATCAAGACCTTCCCGTTGCGGATGGAGCGGCAATGCGCGAATGCGAAGACGGTGGCCGAGTGGCTGGCGACGCATTCGGCCGTTGCGCGGGTTTACTTCCCCGCCGATCCGGCGCACCCCGACGCGGGGAATATCCGCCGGCTGTTTGCGGATGGCCTGTTCGGCGGAATGGTCAGTTTCGAATTGAAGGACGCGGGACGCGAGCAGGTGTTCCGCATGATGAATGCGCTGCGGATGGTGGTTCCGGCAACATCGCTGGGCGACGTTCACAGCATGATGCTCTATCCGGCGATGGCGTCGCACCGCGATATCGCGCCGAAGCATCGCGCACGGCTGGGAATTCACGATAACCTGGTGCGGCTGTCGGTGGGGATCGAGGCGGTGGAGGATATCATCGCGGATCTGGATCAGGCGTTGCGGGCGTAGGTGGGGCGCGAACGGGCAGGCTGACAGAGCAAGACTTTTTTGAGCGGCGCTGCGAGTGCGCAGGAATTTTCCATGTGGCCTACAGTCATTCAACCGGATCGCCGAACGGCTTCATGTCCTTCTCAAGGACCGTTTTAGGAAGCTTCCCCGTGCCGCACAGCATAAACGACCCGAAGTCCTTATACCAATCGCCGTCCGGAGCGCTCGGCGCGGTGCGAACCCACGACTGAAGGGCGGAAAGATCGTCGAGAGAGATGCGCCAATCATCGACTCTCTATAACAAATGGCGCCAGACTTCCCGTGGAAGGTCAGAAAACTGAATCTTCGGCAATGGAACCCTTCCCGAAGATCGCGCGGATCAGATCTTGTCCCGCCTCGTTTTTACGGGCCGGATCGTTTTCGGCAAGAAAGCAGTCATAGGAGGTTTTCAATTGCTGCCTGGCCTCGGCTTCGGCACGGAGGCCACGTTCGGCCAGAACTACAAGCGCCCGGCTCATGGTCACATGCCGCTCCTTCGCAACACGCCGCACATCCCTTGCCAGCGTTGCAGGTATCGTGACGCTCTGCCGCACCGACCGTGCCGACACAGGCTTGCTTCTCGTTGCCATGACCTAAGAATATCAACACTGCACCAGTGTGGTGCGGATAGCCGACAACCGGACGGCGCAGCGTTTACTACCCCGTTGCGCGGGGATCTGAGCTTAGTTCGGCGCCTCGCGAGGACCAGGCGCTGGCGCTGCGATTGAAAAGCGCCCGGCTCCGCCACAAGGCCAGATCGAGGACATCGACTACCGGGCAGGGATTGCCGCTGACCTCCCGCGGCACTTCTTTTCATTCCGCCTCAGGCAATGCGCCGGCTGCGGGAGACACCGATCCCTCGCCGCCGTTGTCTGGAAAATATTCGGTTTTCAAAGATCAAACATCGTTGCGGCCGGAGGGCGGATGGTATCCGCCTTGTTCCGGCCGCCAGTGAATCGAGCGGTATCTATATGGCCGATTAAACGCAACTGCTCCGCTCAGGGCCACTACGCGGGGTGCAGGCCCGCCCCCAACTCTTTACAAAATACGCCGGCGAACGATATTCTGCCCGCGCGGACATATGCTAATTTCGATGGTCCGCCCTCTGGTCTCCGACTCTACGTCCTTCGCTTGAGTCCGGAGTTTCGCACTCAGCGCCCGCTAACTGCACGGGCACCAGCACTCTTCAAACCGGTTTGACAATGTTCTTCCGTCGACGCGTACTACTTGAGCCAACGCCGTTATCCCTTCTGTTAAGCGCGAGGGAAGGTCCGGAAGTCCAGTTTCACCGTATTACGACGCTTCCTGGCCAGGAAGAAACTGTCGGGATTGGCTGGTGAGAGCCGTTCCCTGATTGAATTAGAGCATGGGCGGGAGGGGGTGGGTTTGGAAGTTATTGATTCTATTGCTTACACAGCTACCGGCTGAAAGCCGGTAGAATTGACGACGACTGAAAGTCGATGGTCGCGGCTGGAGCCGCCTGCGACGCATTTGCGTGACCGCGCGCTGCCCCATTGCCGTTACGAGGTTCAGGAATCTTCAGGCTGTAAATCCGAATTTGATCGACCCCGAACATGTCTTGCCAGCTTGGCGTTGTCACTACCGGCGGTCAACACAACGGCAGACTCCCGTGTTCTAACGTTCCATCGTTCGCGGCAAATCGGAACGGGCTGCTGAAAGCTGACCGCCTGAAAGGCGGTGGGATTAGACCGGGCGGACGGAGCTAAAATTCTTGTGAACGAAAAACGAGCAGCGTCTCATTGGCTCCATAGGATGCGCGAGTGGAGCTTCATGGGAATGATCCCCGAGAACACCGTTTGCAGACCGCCAGCAGCATATCTCCGGCCTGTCGATGTCGACGAAGCCGTTGCGCTCGGGCGCGCAACGGCCGAATGGCCGTTTGGGTTCGTCTGTTATCTGGCTGGGGTTTTGGAACGTCTGGCGCAGCAACGTTCCCCGGCCGGCCCAACCCACGCCGGAAACCGTCCCAAACTACCCCTTCAATCGCAGCTGGCGGGGTTGTCTTGGGATTACCTTCTCTTGTTCCATCTTCTGACGAATCCGCGCTAAGCCAAGTGGGTCGTTCATTTCGCGGAAACACTGCTCAAGCAGGGGATAGGTTATCGCGCGGGTTTCTTTGGAAGAGTGGCTCTCCAACGGGGCGAGGGCTTCAAGTGCTGGTTGAAACGCACTAACCTTGACATAACAATCCCCAAGTGCGTGACGGCAAAACGCGTCGTTCGGTGTCTCCACTAAAGCAACGCTCAGAGCCTTGGCTGCATCGCGATACGCTGTAGAAGTACCGGATTGCCGCATCAACATGCCGTAACGCTTATAAATTCTTGCTCTTTCAGGTCCTTGGCGCGGCCCATGTTCTGCGGCCAAAAGATAATGCCGAAGCGCCATGGCCGTCTCGTGCGTTTGTTCCTCATAGAATATCGCCGTCGCAAGGTGAATCTGCCAGCTGGTCGGATTACGTTCCAAGCCGAGCTTGTAGTACTGCTCCGCATTGGCAAGATCGTGATTCGCAAGGAAGTTATTCGCTACTTCAAGTAACGCCAGTTCCGGATTGCGTTCGCCTCGCCTGACTTGCTGAACCAGAATTCTCTGAGCCGGGTCAACGATCTCTTTTGCTTGATACCAATCATTCAGACGCTTGCGGACAGTTGATTCGTACCCATAAGTCTTCGTTATTTCCCGGTACACAAACGTATTCGTGACCGGCAGTAACGAGTGCACTATATCTCGATAGCTCACGTCGTATTGCCGTTCAACGAGAGAGTAGTCCTTCATCTCTTCAAGTTCATCGGCGACAGTGTGAATCGGGAGAGCGGCGCCAGTGGCGATCGCCTCGACGGGAAGGGGCCGTCCAATCAATGACAGCACTTTGAGAACATTCTGCTGCCTGTCCGTTAGGTCGCTATACACGCGTCGAAAACTGAACTCAACCAGTTCGTCACCGTGCTTGCTCTGAGAAACAAGAGCGTCAGCCTCTTGAAGAGCCTTTTGGGCATCACGCAGGCGTCCAACGAACCATTCTATGACTAGGGGGATGCGATCACAGGAATCTGCGATCCGCAATTTTTCCGCATGAGCCAAGCCATTGAAGAAAAACTTCCTTACCGTTTTGGCCGCTTCATCAAGAAACTGGATCGCCTCGTTTGGCTCAAATGGGCCAACATCAATTGGTTGGGCGGCAACCCTAACTCTCGCTCGTCGTGAAGTTACTATAGCCTTCGTAGGAAGCGGCAGCGCTTCAAGAAAATCGATTATGCGCGGATCGTCAACCGTTTCCAAGTTATCGACCAAAAGTAGCCCCCTAAACTGCGCAAGAATAGTTTTCTGGACCGCAGCCGCCTGAGTCTTAGGGTCGCCCTCCAATAGCTCGCCAAAGCCGGTGACGTCGCAAATCTCGCGTAGCAGATCCGACAAGGAAGATAAGGTTGGCGTGAAGGGAACTATTCCAGCAGACGTAAGTGCCCGATCCTTCGCGGTGAGGGAGACGATGAAATCGAATTGCTTTCTATCGTAAGCGCGCAGTGTTGCCCATACGGCTAAAGCAGTTTTACCCACGCCTCCTATGCCCGTGAGCGACGCCACGTAGGTTCGGTCGCTTAGGACCGCCTTGTCTAAAGTGTGGCATATAGTGTCTCTTAGCACAAAGCTGCGATAGTCAGGGCGGATGATCCTGAAGTTAGGCTCGTTAATAAAGTAGGCCGATGACGAACCGCCAATGTGATGCGCGGACTCATACTCCACAGCGGCGGAGCCCCGTATCACCCGAGTTTCATCGCCCTCTCTGATACAAAGATCGCCTGTCTTAAGGTACCGTTTTCCATCTGTCGCCGGACTATCCGCCATCGCGCGTAGGGTTGCGTGGCTTCTGGCGGGAACGACTGCGACTCCAAGATAACGCTGGTTGTACTGGATGAATTCACGGGAAAAGCTGACCCAGAAGCGGTCGCCTATATATCGTCGAAGCTTGTCGTTGAAAGGCTTTTGATCCAAGACGTTCGAACAACCAACAAAGTTAAAGTCTTTGTTGCGTATTCCGAATATCAGAATTCCGCCCTTCACGTTGTGGAATGCGAGCACGTCGGCGGCGATGGACGCCCACTCTGCCTCATGCCCCTTGGCCACTGCGGGAATCTCTTCTTTGTAGTCCCAGTATTCATCCTCCTTGAAAAAACCATAGCGAGGGGTTACCGGGGACCGCGAGAACATCAGGTCCAATATTCCCTTGATATCCCGGTTTGCTATGAGTTTATCGAATTTTTGCTGCCATTCCACGGGGGCCTCTCGGAGATCTTTCGGACGGTAGTGCTAAGGTATTGTAGCGCGCGGGCGAGCAGCCCACCGTTTCGGCCGAGGCCGTCGAATTGGCACGGTGCTGCGGGTGGGCTCGGGACAACTTACGAGAAGTCCGAGAACCAGCAAGAAAAGGGACGAGCTGCGCGCGGAATCGGACCGAAACAGCGCGGCCCGTTCGTCCCCACGGGTTCTGCGCCGGATGACAATGATGACGCCGCGATGGGGCTGCGTTGCCGTGAGATGCAGAAAGTCGTCCCGGCTACAGGTCAGGAGTATGCAGCCGGCTTTATTGGCTAACTCGAGAACGGCTTCGTCGGAAGAATCGCCGGGAAGGGCTTCACGCAGCAACGTGACATTTGTGGCCAAGTTGTGCCAGCAAATAACTCAGGTCATCGGGGACGTCGTGATCGAGCAGGAATTTCACTCTGTAACGGAAGCCGTTTGCCGGGCAACGAGCAAGTCGATTTCACTGCGGTGGTCTTCATAATAGGCGAGGCATTCGTAAATCTGAGCTCTGGTCAGTTGCGGGAAACAGTTTGCCCTCACCGTGTCGATTGTCTCGCCATTCCGCAGCAGGCCGATAACGTCGTGAACGGCAATCCGGGTATTTTGCACAATGGGATTCCCACTCCGCACGCCGGCTGAACGGACGATGTACCGATACGTTTCCGAAACCGAACTCATACTTTGATGGTACGGTTCCCCTGAGGGGGTGTCAACTGTCAACTGCCGTGCTCTCTGGCCCCGAATCCAGCGTCGTCTCGGCGAGCAGCCAGATAGTCCCGGCGAAGAGTAGCGTGTCGAAGATGTAATTCATTGCTTCGACAGTTGGGGCGACCGCCATGAGGGGGATGTAGAGCAGCAGGACGCTCAGGGTCACCGTGATCGCGAGCCATATCGCGGCCAGACGAGTGCGGCGATTGACGAGGACCGCGACGCCGGTCAAAAGCAAAAGCGCACCCATCAGATATCCCCAGAGAAGGCGGAGCGGGACCCATGTCGGCGTGAGTTTGGGAAGAGGAACTCCGGGCGCGACGTCGGGATGGAGGAAATATACGACGGCGAAGAAGACAGCGGCGACGGCGATCGAGAAGCGGCCGATGAGGGCCAGGCGGCCTCCGGCGAGGAGCCATGCGCCGCCACCGAACGAGAGGTCGCGGAACAGGATGACACATGTCATGCGCTCTTTGGGGCTGGCGACGACGTTCGGCAGATGGATGAGCAGAACGAAGAGGAGGAACATTACGCCCAGGAGGCTGGCGGACAATCGCACGAAGCGTTGAATCGCGAGGCTGACGGCAGCGGCCAGCAGGGCGATGCCTACTGCGTAGGTCACGAACAACTGCGCGGGCATCCAGGAGGGAACAACCTGCATGATGGTCTTCGCGTCGACCAGGTGCTCCATGCCGAAGGCGGCCAGGGCCGAAGCCACAAGTGCGGGGCCGAAGGCGACGCGTTTCCCGGAATCGAGAGATCGTTGCCTGCGAAGCGTAAACAATCCTATCCCGAGAAATACGATACCGGCGAGAGATGGCCAAAGAACGGCAGGGGAAGGCATAGAGCTTTAATTTTACGAAAAATCGGTTCGCGAAAAGCATCTAACAGTCCGCGTTTGTTGAAGTCGTTCGGGGCGTGTGCCATTGCCCGTAGCCAGGCTACTGGCCAACCTGTCAGCAGGCGGACGGGGGCGTCCGCCGCGGTTCCGGGGAACCGCCCCACCCAATCGCTGAAGCACATACGCAACTGTGCCTATACT
Organism: Bryobacterales bacterium; assembly: GCA_003136575.1. Classification (GTDB taxonomy): domain Bacteria; phylum Acidobacteriota; class Terriglobia; order Bryobacterales; family Bryobacteraceae; genus BOG-234. The sequence continues at coordinate 29,737 of PLEX01000217.1, forward strand.
GGGGAGTCATATGAGGAATACCAATTTCATCGCTTTAGCGTTCCTTTCTCTGACCGACCTATCCAGCGCAACTTTTCAGGCCCGAGCGCAGGCGGCGAAGGCTCCCTATCCGGCCATGGCTCCTCTCGACCGGTATTTGATGATCGATGAAAAGTCTGAGATTGCGCTGGCGCGCAGTGCCGCTCCAGCCTCCATTTCGGACGGAGCCGAAGTGATGGTGCTGGGCGGCACGGGATACAGGACTGCGGCGAAAGGCACGAACGGCTTTCTCTGTTTAGTGGAACGATCATGGGCCAACGCTACCGATGAAGCGGAATTCTGGAATCCCAAGCTTCGCGCTCCCATTTGTTTTAATCCAGCGGCCGCAAGAACCTTTGTGCCCATCTACCTGATGAAGACCAGACTTGTGCTGGCGGGAAAGTCGAAGGCCGAGATTGTCCGGGCGACCGCAGCGGCACTGGATAAGAAGGAACTGCTCCCGCTGGAGCCGGGGGCGATGTGCTACATGATGTCGAAACAGCAGTACCTGGGTGATCGGGATATGAGTTGGCATCCGCATCTGATGTTTTTCGTTTCGGGGGACGCGACGAAAAGCTGGGGTGCCAATCTGGCGGGTTCGCCGATACTGGCGGCGGACGATCCTGAAGAACGGGCGACTATTATGCTTGTGCCGGTTGGCGCATGGTCCGATGGGACGCCGGTTCCGCCGATGGCGCACTGACTCTCCACTCAAGAGGATCGTTGAGGAAGCAGCGCAGATCTCCGCGCGTTCCTAAAAAACGCGTTCGCGAAAGACAGCCGCCAGTCCCGCGGTGTTTTTCCGCAGATCGTAATCGAGCAGCACTCGCCGCCGCCCGGCTTTTCCCAGACTCTCGCGTAGCTCCGGGTCCGCCATCAGCCGCCCGATCGCACCCGCCATACCTTCCACGTCCGCCGGCGCCACGAGCAGCCCTTCTTCTTCGTTCCGGATCAATTCCGGCACGCCGTTCACCCAGGTCGCCACGCAGGGAAGCTCCATCGCCATCGCTTCCATCAGGACTACAGGCACGCCTTCGGCAAAGCTTGCGAGCGCGAATATGTCGCATTGCCGGTACAACGCGACGACCTCGTCCTGATTGAGCGGACCCTCAAAAACGACCCGTTCCCGCATGCCGATCCCCCGCGCGTAATCTTCGAGCGGTCTCCGGTCGGGTCCGCCTCCCACCAGGTGCAGACGCAGACAGCGACCGTCGGCAACCAGCCGGCGGCATGCGTCGATCAGGACCCGCTGCGCTTTCACCGCCGCTAGACGGCCGACGCAAACGACATGAAACTCTTCGCCGCCCAGGTGTTCGCGCCGTGGCTCGTTCGGCTGAAACACATCGGGGTCCACGCCCAGCCGGCAAATCTCCACTTTCGGCCAATCCGCAGGGTCCGATGCCTGCATAGTCTGACTCTTCGCATAGTGGCTGATGGTGGCGACAAAACGCGCCGCCGCCACCTTTTCGCGCATCCGGAACGCGCTTTCGCGGAATTCGTCCGGCCCGTGAATCGAGATGGAAAAACTCAGCCCGAATATCTTCGCCGCGATAACACCCACGGTGGAGGAAAAATGCGTGTGCAGATGCGTCGCGCCCTGCGTGTGCGCCGCCTCCGCCGCTACGACCGCTTCAAGAAAATAGATCAGGTGATAAAGAAACGACCGCGGACCGCTTCCGCTCAGGCGGATCGCCAGCAGTAATCCGGCCAGATAGCCCGCGGGGTGGCGCAGCAGCGTCGCAAAATGCGCCTTCACGAAATGCCAACCGGGCGGCAACACGGTGAAGGTTCGGGCACGCTCCGCACGCTCGTCCGCAGTCAGCTTTTCCGTGGGCCGGTCGGCGCCGCGGATAGCGATTGTCCGGATATCTAATCCCAGCGATCGCAGGGCCACAACCTCGCGGAGAATGAACGTGTGGTTCGTCGCGGGGTAGCGGCTGATCAGGTAGGCAATCCGCAATGAGCCAGTTTATCCCACGGGCCAGAAGACGCGCGGGATTTTCCTTTCGTGAAGCGACGCCGTGTCCAGTTCAATCGACCGCCCGTCGGGACCGCGCAAAACAATCCCGGACTCGCCGGATTCAAGGGTAAACTCAAGCGCCGATTCGCTTCGCGGCGCAATAATGGCGGCGAGAACCGCCGGAAGTTCGGTCACCCGTTCCACGCGGATCACGCGAGCCGGGACTTTGGAGCCCGGAACCTCCGAGTACCAGCCAAACTCCCCGCCTTCCGACGTCTCGGAGCGGGTTCCGGCCGGGAGCGCGACCGCGTGATCCATGCCATCGCCCAAGTGCCAGAACTGCTCGATCTTGTGACGACCCGCGCCGGTCACCACATCTACGACTGCCAGAATTTCGCTTGCCGCGACCCACACGAAATGGCGGTCGTGTCGAAGCCCGCGGTAACTGCAGGCTGCGTGAAGATACGTCCATTCGGTACCGGGCATCCAGTTCAGGATTTGTGTGACGGGCTTGTCTTCCCAGCGGAAGGGACCGGTCCCGCGCGCCTGATCCAACTCATCGGTTCGGACTGTGTTGTGAAGTGCCGTGCCGCGAAACCGCGCGCGCCATTCGGGTTCACCCGTGTAAGTGTAGGTACCGGGATCGATCAGAATGTCGCGGCCTTTGTAGCGGAAGACGACGGAGAGTGCGTGCGCGTGGCTGTGGCCCGCGCCGCCGTGGCCGAATGCGCGCGTGTCCACGACAATGTGCGCGGGCTGATGCGAGAGCACGGCAACGCCCGCATCGGGGAAGAGCACCGGGCTGTTTGCCGGATTCGGGCTGGCGGGCAGGCTAAATGGCTGCCCCACATGAGGATTCCTCTGGCTACCACAGGGGAAGAACAGGTGCCCGCCATCGTCGTCGCCAAGCAGCGGCAACGATCCGTCATCGGAGGTCAGCGCCGCCAGATATTCCCGCATCAGCCGGAGCCTGGCGCGATAGTCTTCGCTTACCGGCGCAAACTGCGCGTGCAGCAGAAACATGTCGAGAGCGTAAACGTGATACGCGCTCGATTGCTCGAAGTGACTGCCATCGGGCCGAACCTGCCGGGTGATCTCCGAAGCGACGATCTCAGCCCCACGCTGTTGCCACTGCGAAGCGCGGGGCCATTTCGGGAAAGCTACGCCCAGCAGGTGCAGCGCGACAGCCTCACCGAGCAAATGCGTGTTCGGCGAAAAATACACGGAAAGATTGCGCTCGAGATAGTTGCCATGCCGATAGAGCGAGTTCCACATGCGGCGGCGGAAATCGGGCGGCAAATCCGGGCCCTCCAGCAGTTCGATCCAGAGCCAGGAAAGAGCGCGGAAGGCCACCTCGAGCGCACTCGCCCAATTGATGCCGCGCATGAACGGATTCTGATCGAGCCAGCTTGAAATCTGCAGCGGAATCTCGGTGAGGAATTCACGCCGCCCGCTCTGCCGCCGGGCCAGAGCGAGCACGGCCAGATGCTGGTGCCGGTTCAGTTCCCAGACGACCTTGTGATCGCCCGCGCGCGCCGCGTCGAGATAGGGAATCTTGCGGAAGTACTCCAAGCCACTTTCGATGCCGCGCACATAGTCGCGCCGCCAGCGAATATCGGGGCCGGTTTCGATGTCGTAACCGAGGATGGAGAATTTGTGCGCACAAACCCGTTCGGCGACGCGCTCAATATCCCCCGGTGTTATCGGCCAGAACGATGGCGGCGCAATATCGGCCACATCGAAGCCCTGGCTTGCGGGCAGTTCCGGAGGGCGCGCGAAAAGAATCAGATTCGCAATTTCCTGCCGCAGCCGAAACTGAATTTCCGCAAAACTGCGCACCTTTCGCGATTATCGCAGTAGTGTCCGGAGTGGCCAAACGCGGCACAAAGGCGAGCTTGTATGACCATCCAAAATTGCCCCGCCACGGTCCCCACTCGTGGTTAAATGAACCATGCGACAGATCACCGCCGTTCTGATTTCCCTCACACTGGTCCTTCAGGCGGCAGACACGCCTGCCTCGCTCAGAGGCTATTCGCAGCGGAGCGCGGCGTCCGAGATCGAATGGGAGACGAAGTTCCGCGCCATACCGCAACAGGATCGCCTCCGCGAAAATATGCGGCGGTTAACTGCGCGGCCACATCACCTTGGCTCGCCGTACGACAAGGACAACGCCGAGTGGATCCTTGCCCAGCTCAAATCCTGGGGACTCGATGCGAAGATCGAAGTCTTCGACACCCTTTTTCCGACGCCGCTCGAACGCTCGCTCGAACTGCTGGAACCGATCAAATATACGGCGAAACTGGAAGAGCCGGCGCTGCCGGAAGATCCGACCAGCAATCAAAAGAGCGAGCAGCTGCCGACCTACAACGCTTACTCGATTGATGGAGACGTCACCGGACCCGTCGTGTATGTGAACTATGGCACGCAGGCGGACTATGAACAGTTGCTGCGCATGGGAGTTTCCGTCAGCCGCGCAATTGTACTGGTTCGCTACGGCGGATCCTGGCGCGGGATTAAACCCAAGCTCGCGGCCGAGCACGGCGCGATCGGATGTCTGATCTATTCCGACCCGCACGACGATGGCTCTCCGCGAGGCGACGAGTATCCGAAGGGTCCGATGCGCCCGGCATTCGGAGTTCAGCGCGGCAGCGTCATGGATATGCCGGTTTATCCGGGCGATCCGCAAACGCCGGGCGTGGGCGCGACGCCGGATGCGAAAAAGATTCCGCTCAATGAGGTCACAACACTGACTAAGATTCCCGTGATGCCGATCTCGTACGAAGACGCGTTGCCGATGCTGAAGAACCTCAGCGGAGACGTTGTGCCGGAAAACTGGCGCGGCAACCTTCCGATTACTTATCACGTGGGCGGGCCAGGGCCGGCGAAGGCGCATCTCCATCTGAAGTTCAGCTGGGATCGCAAGCCGCTTTACGATGTTGTGGCCCGAATACCGGGTTCAAAGTATCCCGACGAATGGGTGATCCGCGGCAATCATCATGATGGCTGGGTCAATGGCGCCGAAGACCCCGTGTCCGGCACGAGTCCCGAACTGGAGGAAGCGCGCGGGCTGGCGGAACTTGTGAAGCAGGGCTGGAAGCCGGATCGGACCATCATCTACTGCTTCTGGGACGGAGAAGAACCCGGTCTGCTCGGCTCGACTGAATGGGCGGAGACCCACGCCGCTGAACTGAAGCAACATGCCGTCGCCTATATCAATTCCGATGGGAATTCACGTGGCCTGTTTCGCGCCGGGGGTTCCCACTCGCTCGAGAATTTCGTAAACGGCGTGATGAAGGACGTCACCGACCCGGAAACCGGGATGACGGTGTGGAAGCGGGCTCGGCTGGTGGATATTTCACGCGCGACGCCCGAGAAGCGCGCCGAGATCCGGTCACGGGCCGACTCGCGTATTTCGGCGCTGGGGTCGGGTTCCGACTACACGGTATTTATCGATCACCTCGGTATCGCGAGCCTCGACGTCGGCTACGGCGGAGAGGATGAGAGCGGTGGCCAATACCATTCGATCTACGACGATTTCTATTACTATACGCACTTCATGGACACCGATTTCGCTTACGGGCGCATGCTGGCTGAGACCGCCGGAACGATGATGATGCGTCTGGCGGACGCCGACGTACTGCCCTTCCAGTTCACCGCGCTGGCTGACACGGTTCATACTTACGTCACCGAGCTGAAGAAACTCGCGACAGATCAGCGCACCGAAATCAAGGAGAAAAATACCGAAATCGACGACGGCACGTTCGCGGCCCTTGCCGATCCGAAAAAGAAAATGGTCCCGCCTGTGAAAGTGCCGGTTCCTCCCTACGTCAACTTTGCTCCGCTGGACAACGCGGCAGACGAGTTAAGCCGGGCCGCTGAAGGTTACGAGAAGGCTCTTGCAGCGGCCGGCGACCGCGCGCCCGCGAGTCTCAACGCGAAACTCATTCAAAGTGAACGGCTGCTGACGGACCCAGCGGGTCTGCCGAATCGTCCCTGGTTCGAGCATCTGATTTATGCGCCCGGCTTCTACACCGGTTATGGAGTGAAGACCATTCCCGGCGTGCGGGAAGCGATCGAGGAGAAGCACCCGGCTGAGATCGAGCAGCAGATGGTCCGCGCGGCGCAGGCGTTGCAGCGGGAAGCGGATCTGCTTGACTCCGCGACCAGTGAACTCGCGGCTGCCAGCCGATAACAGATAACCGGATATTGCTGTTGGCCGCCCGCCGCGCCGCCCATGATAGCTTCGGGCGGCGCCATTTACGGACCGGAAACGTGCGTGCGCCGTTACTTACAGTGTCACATGCCTGCAATGAATTCCACGGCATGGCTTCGGCGACGTGGAACCTCCGACAGAGAGAGATGCAAACGCGGCAAAACTGTAAGTTTTAGCACGAACGCAAAAATATAAGTACTATTTTTCTCCATAGGAGAATAGTAATATCAGTACTACTTAGACTACTTTGTATTTGGTACGGTGACGCTCGCGGCTTGCGCGAGTCCAGATTGACCGGCCACAGGAGGGATTGTTGAATCGTATCAAAATGCTGAAGTCGGCGGTGCCTTTTTTTCTGTTTCCGCTCACGGTGACATGCGGCTTGCTTCAGGCGCAGACGGTCGCGGTAGCGCCTTCCGGATACGTGACGGTGGGGCCCGGGGGAACTCAACAATATACGGCCACGGTTACGGGTGCAACGGGAAGCGCCGCAGTGATATGGCTGGTTGCCGACATCGTGGGCGGAAACTCCACCGTTGGAACAATCAGCCCGACGGGTTTGTACACGGCTCCCGCGACCGTATCGGCCTATTCGAGCGAAGGGATCAAGGCGGAGCTTGCGAGTAACACAAGGATATCGGGTTCGCAAGCTATCACGCTTCTGACCGCGGGACCGCAAATCACCTCCATAACGCCGAACCCGTTGAAGAGCGGAAACACTAACGTAACGATCACCGGCACCGGATTTCAGGCGGGGACAACTGTGCTGTGCAATTCGGTCCAGTTATCGAACAACTCCCTGAACGCGACGACCATTACTTCGGGAGTGTACATGGCTCCGGGCGTCAACAGCCTGTCGTGCGCGGCAAGAACCCCCGAATCGGCTTACGGCAACACTTTCACCGTGCCGGTGGGGTCCGGGGGCACAACCGCTCCGGTGATCTCGCCCGCTACGGTCACCGTGAAGCTTTCCGGAACCGAACAGTTCAGTGCACCAGGCACCACCAGCTGGACGGCCGTATCCGGTACGGTGACCGCAGCCGGGTTGTACACCGCGCCCGCGACCATGCCTGCATCGGGCAGCGACACGGTTACCGCGTCGAATTCCGCAGGTAAGTCGGTCGCGACAGTGACGCTAAAGGCCGCCGGAGCGCCGGTGATCTCGCCCGCGACAGTCACGCTGAAACTCTCCGGAACCGAACAATTCAGCGCTCCTGGGGCGACAAGCTGGACGGCCGTATCCGGTACGGTGACCGCAGCCGGGCTGTACACTGCGCCCGCGACCATGCCCGCGTCGGGAACCGACACGGTCACTGCGTCAAATTCAGCGGGCAAGTCCGTTGCGACAGTCACGCTTCAGGCCGCAGCTGCGCCGGTGATCTCGCCCGCGACGGTCACTTTAAAACTCTCCGGAACCGAACAGTTCAGTGCACCAGGCGCCACCAACTGGGCGGCCGCTTTAGGGACGGTGACCGCAGCCGGCTTGTATACCGCGCCCGCGACCATGCCTGCATCGGGCAGCGACACGGTTACCGCGTCGAACTCATCAGGCAAGTCAGTAGCGACGGTGACGCTTCAGGCAGCTGCCGCGCCAGTGATCTCACCCGCGACAGCCAGCGTCATGCTCACGAAGACTCAGCAGTTCAACGCGCCGGGGACTACCAGTTGGACGGCGGTGTCCGGGACGGTGACCGCGGCCGGACTCTACACCGCGCCGGCGACCATGCCCGCATCCGGTTCCGACACGGTCACTGCGTCGAATTCATCAGGCAAGTCAGTTGCAACAGTCACGCTTCTTACAAACATCCCACCGGTTATTTCGCCCGCAGCAGTAAGCGTCATGCTGACCAAGACTCAGCAATTCGCCGCGCCCGGCGCTACCAGTTGGACAGCGGTTTCCGGCACTGTGACGGCGTCGGGCTTGTACACCGCTCCGGCGACTATGCCAGCTTCCGGAACGGATATCGTGACCGCTATGAATGCTGCGGGCTCGTCTTCCGCCACGGTTAACCTGGAAAGCAACGTCCCGCCGGTGATCGCCCCGGCGACCGTTACCGTCATGCTGACCAGGACTCAGCAAGTCACCGCCCCCGGCGCTACCGGTTGGACCGCGGTTTCCGGCACCGTAACGGCATCGGGCTTGTATTCCGCTCCGGCGACCATGCCCGCCTCCGGAACGGATACCGTGACTGCCACGAATGCTGCGGGCTCGTCCTCCGCCACGGTCACGTTAACGACGAATATTCCGCCGACCGTGGTTTCCATCGGGACTTCGCCTTTGCCTCTCGGCGTATTCGCCACCGCGTTGACCGGAACGGGATTCACCGCACAGTCTCAGGCGCAACTCGGCGCGGTGGCTCTGACGACGACATACGTAAACGCGACAACACTCAACATCTCAGGCTTCGCCGGGCCGACCGCCACGGAGAACCTTACGGTGTCCAACGGAGCGCTTGTATCCGCGCCGCTCGCCGTTCCAGTCGGCGTGGCGAATCCGGCTGTTTCCGTTTCCGCCGCGCGCCGCTTCCTCGAGCAGGCCGCTTTCGGACCCACTCCCGCCGACGCGGCGAACATTCAGGCCCTCGGTTTCCAGGGCTGGATCAACCAGCAATTGGCCATGCCCGCCGTGTCAAACTACAATGCGCTGCTCAACCAGAGCCAGGGCGGACTGGCGGAGACGTTCCTCGCCAACGCGGTCACCAATTCCGATCAGCTTCGGCAGCGCGTTGCCTTCGCGCTCAGCGAGATCTTCACGATTTCAGTCACGAAGATCATCTGGGATGGCGATATGGCTCCGTACGAAAACATGCTGCTGAACGACGCGTTCAGCAACTACGGCAAGATTCTCAGCGACGTCACGCTCAGCCCCGGCATGGGCGAGTACCTGGACATGGCCAATAACGCCGCCGCCAATCCGGCGGCCGGAACCGTCGCGAACGAGAACTATGCGCGCGAACTCATGCAGCTTTTCAGCATGGGGGACGTGATGCTCAATCAGGACGGCAGCGTTCAGACGGATGCGAGCGGCAATCCCATTCCAACCTATCTGCAGCCCACCGTCGCCGAACTCGCCCGCGTCTTCACGGGATGGACCTATACACAGGGCGCGAACCCTCCGCTCTGGGGCGCGTATATCAATTCCAGCGCGCCCATGGTGCCTTATCCGCCTGAGCACGATTTCGGCTCCAAGACGCTGCTCAACGGCTATGTGGCTCCCGCGAACCTGACGATGCAACAGGATCTGCAGGGTGCGCTGAACAATATCATCAGCCATCCGAACGTGGCGCCGTTCATCTCGAAGCAGTTGATCCAGCATCTGCTGAAGAGCAACCCGAGTCCGGCTTACGTGCAACGGGTCGCGCAGGCCTTTACCGCGAGTAACGGCGACATGCCGACGGTTATCACGGCAATCCTGCTCGATCCGGAAGCCCGCGCCAACGACGCCGGCGGCAACGATCAACCCACCGACGGCCATCTGCAGGAACCCGCCCTGTTCGTCCCCGGCATAGTCCGCGCCTTCAGTGGCACAATGACGACGGCCAACTACTATCAGCAGTCGCTCGCCGCGATGGGGCAAGACATCTACAATCCTGCCAGCGTGTTCAGTTACTTTTCGCCCGGTTACCTGGTTCCCGGAGCAGGCGGCCTGATGGGGCCGGAATTTGAAATTGATACTCCGAATGCGGCGATCCTGCGGGAAAACCTTGTGGCTGAGCTCTTCAGCCAGTGGTCGAACCCCGTGCAGAATTACGGACCGGGCACCGTCGTGGACCTCACGCCGTTTCTTCCGCTGGCAAGCAATCCACAGAATCTGCTCAACGCGCTCGACGTGACGTTGACCCATGGAACCATGCCGGCCGCGATGAAACAAATCATCGTGACCGCCGTCACCGCCGACCAGCCGAACGGCGCTCTCTTTCAGGTGGAAGAGGCAGTCTATCTGATTCTGGAATCCAGCTATTACAACGTCTGGCACTAAGCCGGGGAAAGAGAAACAGAGGATACGAGAAATGCTAATCAAGACCAGACGCGATTTTCTCAAAGCGGCAGTGACCTCCGTCGGAGCGCTTGGCGCGCTGAGCAAGTTCGGAGAGATCAGCGCGCTTGCGGCGGGCGCGGCACCTTATCAGGCGCTCGTGTGCATCTTTCTCTCCGGCGGGAACGACGGCAATAACACCGTGATTCCCATCGCCACGGCAAAGCAGAACTATGCTCTTTACGCTCAGGGCCGCCAGGGCCTCGCTCTGCCTCAGGCCGGACTCCAGGCGATTGCCAATGGCAGCGACACCTACGGCCTTCATCCGCTGATGCCGGAGATCGCCGCGCTTTATAACGCGGGCAACGCGGCGGTTGTTGCCAACGTCGGCATGCTCACTCAGCCGACCACGCCGGCTATCTTCCAGGCGCAGAACCTCTCGCAATTGCCGCCGCAGTTGTTTTCGCACTCGGATCAGACCAACCAGTGGCAGGCGGCAATTCCCAGCGGGACGGTTTCCACGGGCTGGGGAGGCCGCGTCGAAGACAACTTGTTTTCACAGTACAACTCCGGTGCCAGCTTCACGCCACTCACGGCGACCGCCGGTTGCGGTTTGTTCTGTACCGGACAGCAGACGTTTGCGGCGAGTGTTCCGCCGACCGGTATCGCGCTGCTACAGGGCGCGACCACGCCGGCGCGCGCGGCGGCCGTTCAGCAATTGCTGCAGTTCGATAACGGACTGAAGCTGGTGACTGCGGCAAATTCCAACTTCAGCCGCGGGATTTCCTACTCCGTTACGCTGTCAAACGCTTTGCAGAAAGCCGTGGTGAAGACGGTTTTCCCCCAAACCCAAATCGGGCTGCAGTTGCAGACTGTCGCTCAAATCATGAGCGTGCGGTCTGCGTTGGGAGTTGGCCGCCAGGTGTTTTACTGCGAACTCGACGGTTTTGACACTCATGGGGCGCAATCCGGCACGCAGGATCCGCTGTTGCAGCAACTCAGCCAGGCGGTCGGGGCATTCTATACGGCGACTCAGGAAGTCGGCACCGCGGCGAATACGATCACCTTCACGGCGTCCGAGTTCGGACGCACCGTGCAGCCGAACGGGAGTGCCGGCAGCGACCACGCATGGGGTAATCACCATTTCGTGATCGGCGCGGGAGCGGCCAGTGGCGGTTCGCTGAAGGGCGGCAAGTTCTGGGGTCAGTTTCCGTCGCTGGCATTGGGCGGCCCCGACGACGCGAATACGCGAGGAACGATCGTTCCAACGCTTTCAGTTGATCAATATGCCGCGACGCTGGCGCAGTGGTTNNGCGTCGCCGGTTTTTTTTGGGGTAGGTGCGTAACGAAGTAATCGTCGGCTACGCATGGGCCGTCAGACCAGTTCGTTCAGTTTTCGCAAAATATGCCGGATCAGCGTTATGCTTTGACTATGGGAACAACGACGGCAATTCCGGTGGGGGAGTATCTTCGCATGAGCTTCCCCGATGTCGACCGCGAATACCGGGACGGCGAACTGGTGGAACGGACTATGCCGGATTATCTACATGGTTGCACCCAGGCCTTGCTCTGTATCTTTTTTGGGGCGCTGCGGAAACGTCTCCCGTTCTTCATCTGCGTCGAAACGCGTATGAAGCTGCGCGAAGGACTTTACCTGATTCCCGACGTCGCTGTCTTTTGGCCGACCGAGCCCGCGCGAGTGCCGGATTCACCGCCTCTTGTCGCGATTGAAGTATTGTCGGCGGATGACCGATTGACCGCCGTTCGCGAAAAGCTCCAGGAATACCGCGCGTGGGGCGTTCCTCACGTCTGGCTGGTCGATCCGCATTCGCGGCGTCTCTACACCTGCGATGCCGGATTAACGGAGGTGACGTCCTTCCCGATTCCCGAATTGAACGTCACGCTGGAGCCTGCGGAGATCTTCGACTGATTTAATGCGTCTCCCGCGATCCATCCCTCCGGGACGAAGAATCGAAACAAATTGCCCGGACCGCTGAGATAATCGGCACGGTGCGCTACTTGTATTGAGACAAGGTCTCATGCACGAATACGATATCGCGCTGAAGAGCATTCTGAGGAGGCTGACGGGCAGTGTGTTGCGGGAACTGACCGGTTTCAACGTCGCACGGTGGCACGGCACCGAACTGCCGGCCGTGCAGAACCGGCGCGTGGACATGCTGGGTGAAACTACGAACGGCACGTTGATCCACATCGAACTCCAGAGCACGAATCATTCCGGGATGGCGCTGCGGATGCTTGAGTATGCTCTGGCCATACACAGGCAGTTCGGGCGTTTTCCCGAGCAGGTGGTGCTGTACGTCGGAGCCGCGAGGCTGCGAATGAAAGGCGCGATTCAGGGTCCACAGCTGGAATTCCGTTGCAGGATAGCCGACATCCGGGAGCTGGACGGCGAGCGGTTGATCGCGAGCCGCAATGTGGAGGACAATGTAGTAGCGGTGTTGGCGCGGTTAAGCAACGAGCGCGACGCAGTCAGGCGCATCCTTCAGCGAATCGCCATGTGCGGCCCGAGGCGCCGCGCGGGAGCGTTTCAGGAGTTAACATTACTTGCGGGGTTGAGATCCCTGGAGCCGATAATCGAACAGGAGGCGAAACAAGTGCCCATTTTGAACGACATCATGGATCACGCCGTGCTCGGGCGCGAGCGTAGGCGCGGCATTGAGATCGGCCTGGAAAAAGGCCGCGAAAGAGGCCGGGAAGAGGGGCGGGAAGAGGGTGAGCGGCTGATCATCCTCAGGCAGATCGAGCAGCGTTTCGGCGCCGTGCCCACGCCCGTGAAGAAGCGCATCGGCGCGCTTTCGGGGCCGAAACTTGAACGGATCGCCCTGCGTCTGCTGGACGCGCGAAGTCTGGACGAACTGCTCGCCTGAGAATAAGAGCGGGGCTGGAACGCGCGTCAAATATCGTAATACAGCGAAAACTCGTACGGATGCGGACGCAGCCGTACGGCATCGGCCTCATTCCGCCGCTTGTAATCGATAAAAGTCTCAATCAGCTCTTCGGTAAAGACATCGCCCTTCAGCAGGAACTGGTGATCGTCCTCGAGGCATCCAAGCGCCTCTTCGAGCGAACCCGGCATCGACGGGACCGACTTCATTTCTTCCGGCGTCAGATCGTAGATGTCTTTATCCAGCGGCTCGCCTGGCTCGATCTTGTTAAGCACACCATCAAGGCCAGCCATCAACAACGCCGCGAACGAGAGGTACGGATTCGCCGACGGATCCGGCGGACGGAACTCCACGCGCTTCGCCTTCGGACTCACCGAGTACATGGGAATGCGGCACGCCGCCGACCGGTTTCGCCGCGAATAGGCCAGGTTCACCGGCGCCTCATAGCCTGGCACCAGGCGCTTATAGCTGTTTGTGGTCGGCGCGATGATCGCCGAAAGGGCCCGCGCGTGCTTCAGCAGGCCGCCGATATAATGCAGCGCCATAGTGCTCAGTCCGGCGTACTCGTCGCCCGCGAAAAGCGGCTTCGAATCCTTCCAGATCGACTGGTGTACATGCATTCCGCTCCCATTGTCGCCAAACAGAGGCTTCGGCATGAACGTCACCGTCTTGCCGTACTGGTTGGCCACGTTGCGGACGATGTACTTATACGTCATCATGTTGTCGGCCGATTTCACCAGCGTGTTGAAGCGCTGATCGATCTCGCTCTGCCCCGCTGTGGCGACTTCATGGTGGTGGCACTCGATTACCAGCCCGCACCGCTCCATCGTGTTCACCATCTCGGAGCGCAGATCCTGATAGTGATCCGTCGGCGGTACCGGGAAGTAACCTTCTTTGTACCGCGGCCGATAGCCCAGATTGTTCTTTCCGCCGACCTGTTCCGCGCCCGAATTCCATCGGCCCTCTTCGGCGTCGATGAAGTAAAAGCCCGAGTGCGCGTTTTGATCGAAACGAACGTTATCGAAGATGAAAAACTCGGCTTCCGCCCCGAAGTATGCCGTATCTCCGGCACCCGTATTCTGCAAGTAAAGTTCGGCCTTCTTCGCGATCCAGCGCGGGTCGCGCTCGTAGTTCTGCCGCGTCAGGGGATCGCGGACGTCGCCGATCATCACGAGAGTCGGAGTCTCCATGAAGGGGTCCATGAACGCGGTAGTGGCGTCCGGAATCAGCAGCATATCGCTTTCGTTGATCGCCGCCCAGCCGCGGATGCTGGAACCGTCGATTCCGAATCCGTCGATGAAAGAGTTCTCGCTCAATTCGCCGATCGGGTAGGAAATATGGTGCTGCAGGCCGGGGATATCGGCGAAGCGGATATCAACCTGCCTCGCGCCGTTGTCTTTCGCCATCTGCAGGACTTCAGTCGGTGTCATGGGGTCTCCAGTTGAGATTCTATCGAACCCATCGGAGCGACGAAGCCTGCCATGGCTCCATGGCTCAAATATCCCATGCTCTTGCCGCGTTTCGAGGTGCGAAGCCGGGAACACGGGTTTCAAGCCACGTGGACACACGATCAGGCCGCCGCGCCGGCGGGGCACTCAACAAGTCTCCGGTTGTGCCGATAAAGCTCCCATGAAGACCGTCACACCGCCCGAACGCGAACTGGCCTACCTCACCTACTTCAGTTCGGCAACGCGACGCTTCAGTCAAAATGACTTGAAGCACTTGCTGGAGATTAGTCGTCGCAAGAACGCCCCTAACCGCATTACGGGCTTGCTTCTGTACCGTGACGGACACTTTCTTCAGTACCTGGAAGGGCCGGCCGACAACGTCAAAGCCACCTACGACCGCATCGCCAGGGACCTTCGCCACGACTCCCCACGCATAGTGGGCTCAGGACAGATTCGACGGCGTATGTTCCCGGAATGGTCGATGGGCTACAAAAACCTCGCCGGAATTCGGGCAGCCAACACCGAAGGCTATTCGGACTGCCTGCAACCAAGCTTCCGCCCATCGGATGAAGGAGATCCGGCGGTGCGGCTGACGAACCTGTTTTACGATGTGGTTGCCCGGTCAGTGCTCCTTTGACTTCAGCACTCCGATTCAAATCACCAGCCCGCCGCTGATGTTGATGCTTTGGCCGGTAATAAACTTCGCACCATCCGAACAGAGGAATGCGACGACATCGGCCACTTCTTCCGGCGTCCCCAGCGCGCCCAGGGGCTGGCGTTTGAGCGTTCTGTCCAGCATGTCGGGATCGGAAAAGAAGGCGTCGGTCATGTCCGTTGCGATGTAACCCGGTGCGACGGCGTTCACCAGTATCCTCCGAGGCGCGAGTTCCAGCGCCCAGTTGCGAGTCAGCGAATCGATTGCGGCCTTGGTCGCTCCGTAGAGACTTCGGCCCCCGGCAACGCCGATCCGACCCGCCACAGACGAGACGTTTACGATTCGGCCGCCATCCTTCAGCAACGGCAGTGCGCACTGAGTCACCCAAAACGGGCCGCGCAGATTGGTGTCGATCAGTTCGTTGACAACCGAGGCCGGCGATGCGCCCATCGGAGTATTTTTCCAGACGCCCGCGTTGTTAATCAGGAAATCCAGGCGGAGACCGGCGAGTTCGCCGAACATGCGCTCGATCTCGCTGATGGAACTCATGTCGGCCTGTGCCAGCCGCATTTCGCCACCGATCGACGCCGCGGTCTCTTCGGCAGCGGCGCGGTTGGAGTTGTAGTGCAGGACGATGGCCGCGCCCTGTTCCGCAAGCTTCCGACAGATAGCCCGGCCGATACCCCGTGAGCCGCCGGTGACCAGGGCCGTTGTTCCTTCGAGTAATCCCATAGGCATTCAATTAGAAACCATGTCGATCCGGCCTGTAGCCAGCGAAAACGGCCGGACTATTGACCCCTCAGTTGCCGGATTGACCTTGAACCAGAGTCTTGGCCGTTCAACCCTTCCGGAAAAGCAGGGGGGCGAACTCGCTGAGCGCCCATCGCCAGACAGGCCACACATGGCCGCCATCGCGATCCTTGTAAGTGTGCTTAATCTGCGCTTTCGTCAATTCCGCATCGAGAGCCTTTGCGCCCTGATCGAGCGGATCCTGCGTGCCGCAGCCGATCCAGATCACCGGCAGTTTCGCGTTCGTGCCTTTCGGATCGGCGAACAGCTGCGGGTACCTCGTCTCGAAATCCGTTCCGCCGCCGCCGGCCGCGCTGAAGAGCCCGAGACTGCTGAACATCTCGGTGTGCTTGAAAGCGATGTTATATGTCGCCGCGCCACCGGCGGATAGCCCGGCCATCGCCCGATTCTGCCGACCAGGCGCGACACGATAGTTGGCATCCACGAACGGGATCAGTTCCTTCAGCATATAGTCTTCGAACTGTGTGTTCCCGCCGCCACCGCGGCCGCCCCGGCCCGATCCGCCGGCCGCGCCGCCACCACCGCCCGCGCCTCCCGCGCCGTTGCCTCGTCCGCCGCCTCCCACGGGCGCAGGCGCATTGCTTCCGTTGAACGGCATCACGACAATCATTGGCACCGCTTTCTTATCGGCAATCAGGCTGTCCAGAATCAGATTCGCCGCGCCAGCCATCGTCCAGCCCACCGCCGTATCGCCAGCCCCATGCACCAGGTAGAGGACCGGGTAACGCGCCTTACTCGTGTGATATCCCGGCGGCAGATAGACGAAGAATTCGTGCGTGTCGTTGTAGACGGTCGAATGCTGCCAGTTCCAGTCGACACTGCCATGAGAAACGTCCCGCACCTGCCAAACCGGAATCGGGTCGCCGGGGACCTCAACCAGACTTGCCGACGTCCGCGTGCGCAGCTTGAGTTTCGGATTTACGGGGTCGGCCATCGTCACGCCGTCCATGGTGAAGAAGTAGAGATGGACGGTGGCTTCAAGCGGAGGCGTGGTCACACTCCAGACACCGGTCGAATCCTTTGCCATCGGGATGGCTCCGCCGGTTGACGTGGCCAGGGTCGCGAGCCAGTCGCCGGTAAGCGTGACAACCGACGCCTGAGGCGCGCGAAGCCGAAAAGTGACCGTGCGATCCGGATGCACCTCGGGCGAGACGAGATTATCCTGCTGGCCCCTGCCCCCACCGCCGGAACCGCCGCGCCCTTGCGCAAGAGCGCTCTGGCATAAAACAAGCGCGCCGATCAACAACGCTGCATTAAAACGAATCTTCATGGTTCTGTGAAGGCCTCCAAATCCCGCCACGAGTTAGCATACACCCGTGCCGTGATTTGAAAACGAGACGCCACGAACCAACCCGCGGTCGACACGCGACACACTTCAGACAGGCTTTGTATGGGCTGTCCGGTTGGAATCCGGTCTGGGGATTGATTGTATATCGGAATCAGGTATACCTGAATCTGGTATACCTGAAGTTGACTATGAAGCCCATTGACGACTTTCTTCCGCTGGGTCCCGCCGTTCTGCACATCCTCCTCGCATTAGCCGGTGAGGATCTCCATGGCTACGGAATCATGCAGGAGGTCACTCGCCAATCGGAGGGACGATACAAACTCGGCTCCGGCACGCTCTACGACAACCTGCAACGGCTCGTGAAACAGGGTGTCGTCGAGCCGACTGGCGAGGAGTTGGAGTCCCGGCACCGCTACTATCGTCTGACCTCGCTGGGCTGTGCCATCTGCAGATGCCAGCGGTCATCCTTCTTGTTGCCCTTGGCGGTCAGGATCCGTCCCGGCTCGCGGGCCTTGAGAATCGCAACCACCTGGTCGGGCTTCGCCTGCCTGAAGTACTGGTCGACGAAATCGTCCCGGTGTCCATCGGGTGGCTCCTGTACCGGCACACCCCATTTGAGCGCCCGGTTCGCAACCCGGTTCTTGTACTGCTCGGCAATGTCGCTCAGTTCATTGCGGGTCCGCTTCCCGTCACGATAAGTATTGAGAAAACCGATCACCCGTTCCGGTTGCTGGAACGGCTGAATCAACCCGTTCAACAGCAATCGGTCAAAGCAACGATAGTGCAGCGTGATGCTACTCTTGTAATGTTCGAAAAAAGCGTTCAAGGCATACTCCTGTGTGGTCAGATACCAGGAGCATAACGCCATGAACGCTTTCCACGAACCACCCAACTATTCGGTCTGAGGGATATCAAGGGCGGAGCCCTTGGCTAGTTGGTTAAGTTAGTGGCGATGGGCTTCTCCAGCCTTGGCTCGGACGCCCACGGGGCGCGCGAGAAGGCGCGTGCGAAAGGCGTCGAAACCCCGCCTGCTGGTCATATACCCGGACGAGCCTGATTTGCTGTCCGCCTGATGGTCTGACGCCCGCCATGGAGGCCAGCCGCTGCGGCCGGGATCGAAGGCAAACGCCTGGGGGCTCATTCCACCCGAGCTCCTCGTACGGCAAACGGGGCTGCGTTTATTTCGGACGTTCCGCCTGGGTCGCGCCTGCCCCTGCGCCGCCGTCCCGGCGCTCGCCGATGCGCGAATCGTTGCTCGCCAGATCCTGCAACGTATCGAACAGGCATCCAGCCCATATCGAGCTCTTCCGGGGAGCGGGCGCGTGACGCAGAAACTTGACGAGACCAACCCCACCACCTGTGATTCCCACCGTTGCCGCGAGCGTCTCGATATGCCTCACGATCCAAAAACCGGCGTCGCTCCAGAACGATTGATCCATAATCTCCCAATCTCCTCCCTGCCGGCGATCTCCCCGCCTTCCAACTGCCGTTCGGAGTTTCGGCCCGCGAGGGAGCAGCGTCCGCCACTCCCTCGTCGCTCGCCGACGGAAAGCCGGCCGCTATTGCTGCCCGACGACGTTAGCCGCGGCCCACGCCGCCACCGGAACAGCCATCGCGGCGTGGTTCGCGGGCAATGGGTGGGTACCGTCGAGCGACCCCGTAACCTGAATTACATAGGTGCTCGTCGCGTCCGGCGTTGTCGAGAATCCCGACGTGTTCAACACGGTTGGTGTGTTGGTGTAGATCAGAGCCGATTCCCCGGCTCCCGTGCCGCCTGTAATAACCACCGCATAGTTGAGCCACTGGTTCGCGGTCCAACTCTGGGTTGTGTCGGTTAGGGAAGCGCCCGTCGCGCTGGTTGCCGTGCTCGCCACCTGTGGCGCTCCGGGCACGTACCAGTATCCGCCGTTCTGCGTCAGCACGTTCGATGCATTGGCTTCCACGCTGTTCGCGACGTCGATATAACCCGATAACGGCGCCGGCGTCGTTCTGATCCAGGCGTTGATCGCTTGTCTGTTCGCCTCTTCGTTATACGCCTTACCGCTGTTCGTGGTGTACGCGCCGTTGCCCGAGCTCCCGTTAAGGGTCAGCGTAGTCGGTCCGGTCACCGTGATCGTCCACGTTCCATTCGCGGCCGTATTCCCGGTACAGCCCGCGATGGTAAGCGTCTGTCCGGTGGCGAGATAATGGCTGCCTGTCGTGGTAATCGCTATCGGACTGGTGTTAGTCGCCGCCGAGATCGTACCCGCCGTAGTCACAAACGACTGATTCGCCGCTGTGCGCCAGCCATCCGTTGAGGTCGTCTTCGGCGTCAGTGTCGTTTGATAAACCTTGATGCCTCGCGCCGCGAAGTAGTTCCAGTAGCTCGTGTAGGCCGCTTCCAGCGTTGCGACCGTTTCGAAACCGATATCGTTCGTTCCCAGTTCGTTGATCGCGTAGGCGTTGCCCGATATCTGCCTTTGCATACTGGGTGCGACATTTGCCAGCCGTTCCAGCATGGTAGTACCGGGGACAGGCGTCATCGCCCACGAATACGGCACCGGAGTCGATGCGATCCCCAGCCCGCGCGCGATAAATCCCGCTGTCGAGGTCTGTCCGGGCCGCGGGGAAAGGTTGTCTCCGGTTCCCTCCGCTATGCTGTCGCCCGATATATAAATGGACGCGGAAGTGAGGGGATATGTGCTACCGAGGACACCGGAAATCATCGACATGCTCGCGCCGGCGCCGCCGTTTGTCAGCGCTCCCGTGGCGACCGTCAGATCCGAGCCGTTATTGCTAAAGGACGACGAGGAGCCGCCGGCATATCCCATAACCCATCTGCCTCCGCTGGCAACAGTCAGGGCGTGGCGCACAAAAACCGACGAGCCGGCGGGAATATCCATCGGAATCGGGTCCGAGACGACTTCGCCGCCGTTTGGCACGGATACCGATGTCTGTCCGTTCCACGTGACCTGAGCGGTCACCCCGTTGTACTCCAGACCTGCTGTGAGTGTCACCGCGTTACCTGGACCCGTCTGTACAAGGCCGTTAGTGTAATAGGCATTTGTATAAACGATGCGTATATCGTACGTGTACTGATTGAAGTAATACAAATTGCGGTATGTGCGAACCGTATCGGTGCCGTTAGAGAAACTGTTGCCCGCGTTGTTGATCGATTGGCTCACACTCTGCGCTGCGCCGTAAGCGCCGACCGCCGTTACGATGTTCGTCGGCAGCGACCCCGTGACGCCCACAAGGTTGCCTCCGACGTTGGCCACGACCTGACCCGAAGTGCCGGGGATCGCGATCGATCCCGTTGCGCCTGTGGCACCTGTTGCTCCGGCCGGTCCAACTGGTCCGATCGGACCAGTAGCTCCGGTTGCACCAGTCAGACCGATGGGCCCGGTCGCACCGGTCGCACCTGTCAAACCGATTGGTCCTGTAGCGCCAGTGGCACCGGTCAAACCGATTGGCCCAGTCGCACCCGCAGCACCAGTCAGTCCTATCGGACCTGTTGCACCGGTCGGTCCCGCTGGCCCGCCGGGGCCGGTTGCGCCAGTCAGACCGATTGGTCCGGTTGCGCCAGTGGCGCCGGTCAAACCAATCGGCCCTGTCGCACCAACCGGTCCCGCAGGTCCGGTCGGACCCGTTGCGCCCGTAGCGCCGCTCCCCCCGACCGTCCCGCCCGAACCACCCGTCGAGGACCCCGAACCACTGCCCGAAGACAGCCGGTAGCTCGCCAGCAGAGTATCCGCCGTTTGCGGAATTGCCCCGGCGGCGAACTGGATCGTCGAGCCGCTCAACGTATAATCGACGCCTGCCTCCAGCAGGAGTCCGTTCTCGAACAAAAGCAGGCTCGAACCACTGGGCGAATTCGCCAGCGTGAATGTCGCATTCACTCCGTTGATCGTGCCGCCCGGGGTTTCGGCGTCCACAAACGTCGGCGCCGTTCCGCCGCCCGTTCCGCAAGGCCCTGTGGTGCCGTCCACAAACACGCAGTCGCCAAGGTTGCCCACTGCGGTTTCCAGCATGCCGTTCTGATCGACAACCGCTACCGCGTTGGTTCCGTATCCCGGCCCTTTGAGCGGGCGCGCGTTGAGATCAGTAACCAGATTGGTGACTCCCGCTTCGGTGATCGGCCCCGAGTTTCCCGATAAGCCCGAGGCGGTACCCGCCGTTACCGTCCCGATTCGCACCTGCGAAACCTTCAGCGGTGTCGCGCTGACTGGAACGGTCCAGGTTTCCGTGTACTGCTGATCTCCATTGCTCTGGTAAAGAACCGTGTAGAGATTGGCCGGCGGCGTGGCCGTGTTGTTCGCCGCCAGTTGTACCAGCAGGTTGCCGTTCACGACCTGCACGGTCTGACTCTGCTGTACGATGGTTCCAAGATTGTTCGCGTCGAACGTGTTCCACTGGATGGTCAGCGTGCCATTGAAGCGCGCGCCGTCGGCATCGAACAGAGTGTCCTGAATCGTGGTGAGGGCGCTCTGGCCCGAAATGGTTCCGCAGAGCACCGACACGAGAATGATGGCCGGGCTCAGCAATGTGAGGTTTTTTCTAAGAGATCGCATGCTGCTCCTGGCAACAGCATTACCATCCCCGCGCAAGAAAACGGCCTTACGAAATTGCCTGATTTCCGCCTAACTCATTGTAAATTCGGGACTTCATATTTTTTCAGAAAGTTGTGACTGATAAAGGCCACGTTCGCGAATGTAGCGGATTACGGGTGTCGGCAGAGCCATATTGGTGTCGCCCCGGGCAATTTGTTCGCGCACTTCGGATGAAGATACAGGCAGGTCCAATCCGCCCAGTTCAAATATCGAGGCACCCGGGGGAGTCTCGTAGTCGCAGCCAGGGCGAGTGACCACGATGAAATCCACCAGACTAACCACATCGCTCCACCGGTGCCATGTTCGGATTTCCGCAAAGGCGTCGGCACCGATCAAAAACGCCAGCGGCCCAACGCCGGCGGCCAGCAGACGTTCAATCGTAATAATCGAATAACTGGGAACGGCATTCTGTTCGATACGCGAAACTTCAAACCCAGGCTCGTCCGCGCAGGCCAGTTCCGCCATGCGCACGCGATCCTCCCAGGACGCCATCGTCGTGCCGATCTTGTGCGGCGGACTGGCCGCCGGAACGAACAGGATCCGCCGCAACGCGAATTTGTCCCGCGCGGCCCTCGCCATGGCAAGGTGCGCGTCGTGGATCGGATCGAACGTGCCGCCGAAAAGGGCCGTTTGCGCATGAAGCGCGGCATCGCGCGTCCGTGGCGCTGGAGCCGCCGGAATCAAACCCTCTCGATGGTCACGGTTTTGATCCGGACTTCTTTCTTAGGGCGGTCGGAAGAATCCCTCGGCGCTTTGGAAATCTTTTCCGCCACGTCGAAACCCTCGGTCACTTCACCGAAGATGGTGTGGCGATTGTCGAGCCACGGAGTCGCGGCAACGGTCACGAAGAACTGACTGCCGTTCGTGTTAGGGCCGGAATTCGCCATCGAGAGCAGCCCGGGTTTGGAATGCTTCAGGGAAGGATGAAACTCGTCGGCGAACTTGTAGCCCGGCCCGCCCCTGCCGGTTCCTTCCGGGCATCCGCCCTGGATCATGAAGTCCGGGATCACGCGATGGAAGACGAGGCCGTCGTAAAAAGGCTTGCCGGTCTTAATGCCTTCGGCGAGATCGGTGAAGTTCTTCACGGTGTTGGGCGCTTTGTCGTCAAACAGCTTGATTTTGAAGCGGCCTTCAGTTGTGTCGAACACCGCGTAGGTTTCAGTTGCCATAAATGTGATTCTAGCCTGAGTCAGCCGATGGAAACGCGCGAGGACCGAAACAACCCCATCCACCGGACGTGGCCTTCGGGAAGCTTCGACGAGTCAGGAGCGGAGGCGAGGCCGGCGCACGCGTAAGGAGCGCAGGGGGCCGTTTGGCTTGACGTATTCCGCAAAACGGAATACCATGCCATCGTGATCGTTTCCTTTAGATGTTCGGAAACGGAGGAAATTTTCCGCGAACAGATGAGCCGCAAATTCGGCAACGTTCAGCGCGTTGCGTTCCGCCGTCTGGTTCTGCTCGATTCGGCCGCGGTGCTCTCCGATGTGTCCGGTGGCGGGTTGGCCCTTGAAGCACTCAGAGGGGACAGGAAGGGACAGCACTCGATCAGAATCAACGACCAATATCGAGTGTGTTTCAGATGGGGACGGTCGCGCAAGCGAGGTGGAAATTGTCGACCATCATTGAGGTAGACATGAAAACGAGGAAACCAACCGATCCCGTTCATCCCGGCGGGATTTTGCTCGAAGACTTCATGAAGCCGGCCGGAATCAGTATCAACGGGCTCGCGTCTGGTCTGGGAGTGCCGCCCTCGCGTATTCACGCGATCGTTAACGAAACTCGCGGGATCACGGCGGATACCGCCCTGCGCCTTGGGCGATTCTTCTCTACGACGAGCAAATTGTGGATGAATCTGCAGACGGACTTCGATCTGCGAAATGCCACCAACGAGTCCCGCAATGAAATCGAGCGCCTGGTTCACCCACTCAACGCTGCCTGACTCTTTCCGTTGGGACCGGATTTCAACTTCAGAAAACGCTGCTGGCGTAACAGCTTAACGATCCGGTCGGTCCCTGCCGGTTGGCGCCGCTCGATCGTGAGGGCGGGTCCGCAGAACCCGCTTACCAGGAGATTTCCTCTCCACCTTCGAGCGACAGAGACAGAATCTGGTCGGACTTCCGGTCCCATTGGACCGGGAATAGCTTGCCGTCGTGCAGTTTTGCGACTTTCAGCGCCCGGAGCACCGCGCCGGACTCGGCCCTCGACCGCGCGATCGCCTGCCTGACCGTGTTTCCGCGCGGCAGATCTACGGCGACGCCGTTTATCTTGACCGTAATGTAAGCGTTGATGCCCGTCCCGTGCGGAAGTACGGTATATGACGCAGGGTCGGCATGCCGGAGAAATGTGGTGGCGTCACGCTGAAATTCGGCGACGTTGGATTGAAGCTCGGCGGAAGTTCGAGCCGAAAAAACGACGAAATCGAAGTCGTTCGACGACACTTTGGTCATCATGAAAAGCTCATACCAGCGGGCGTCGGGGCCGAACCTGAAGCGGGCCGTGGAGGGCGCTGCCGGGTGCTCCACGTTGTCCGCGATGTGGATCTCAGCGCTTCGTGGAACGATTCGATAGCCTGGGCCGTCCTCCCGCGCCAGAACATCGTACCAATCGACTTCGTAGCCGATTAACGAGGGGTCCGATTTTATTTCGACATCGATGCTGGCCGGGTTTGCGCCCTTAGAAATGGACGTGACCTCGCCGGCTATAGTTCGGGAACCGCCCGGTTTCACCACCGGCGAGATGACGTTGAGCGAGTTGACGGATTTCAGATCGGTGCGGCCTTCAAGAAGCTGACGCCGCTTGGCCAGGCTGAGAGGCACAGCGTCGATGATATTCTCGGCAGTCCGGAAGCCCTCGTTGGCGGGGATACAGCCTTGTTTTTCGAGCGCCACGACCCATGTGAACAAATCCGAAGCCGTGGTAGCGCCGATGGCGTCGCTCGTCACGATCAGGCGCGGACCGCGGAGCCATCGCCGCTGTACCAGGAGCCCGTGCAGCGACGGGCTACAGACCGCTTTGCGCGGGATGGCCGCGACTGGCAGTTTCGTGCGTGCTACGGTCGCATTCCTGACGCCTGGCGGGATCAGCGTGGGAGCCGCGTTTGCGGGAGTGGTGAGGCGGAACGCTCCGGGTTGGTGAGCGCAGCCGGACAGGGCGGCGAGGGCGAAGACTCCCACGAGGGTCCAACCAGCGCGCATAAAGCCATGAAACCACGATAGATATGGGAATTGTCGGCCCGCGTCCGGCTCTTGACGAACTCGCGCACGGCCTGGCCGAGCATCGCGGCCCGAGCGCTTCAAAAAAGATTTGTCTTGCAATCTCACACCGAATAGTACTAAATAGTTAGTATGAGACGCAAGAGCACGGTTCTGACCCAGCAGGAACTGGAAATCATGAAAGTCGTCTGGGAGCACGACACGGTCACCGTTCGCGACGTTTACGAAACGCTGCTGAAACGGCGCAAAGTGGCTTATACGACCGTGATGACCATGATGAAAATCCTGGAACAGAAGAAGTATCTGAAGAAGAACCAAACCGACCGCGCGCACGTTTACCGGCCGGCGCAGCCCAGAGGGAAGGTCATCGGAGCCATGGTGCGCGATTTTGTCAATCGGGTGTTCAACGGTTCGGCTGAGCCTTTGCTTGTCCATCTGGTGGAAGAGCACGATCTTTCCGCCGAGGATCTGGAGGAGATCGCGCGTCTCAGAAAGGACAGGCCATGAGCGCGGCGCTGGTCTGGAGCAATATCGTCGCCTATACGCTCCAGATCGGGCTGGTAGTGGGGCTGGGCGCGACGGTTCCGCTGGCCCTGAGGATCCGTTCGCCGCGTGTTCGCCTTCTTTATTGGCAGATGCTGCTGGCCGCGTGCCTGGCGCTGCCGTGGTTGCGGAGCTGGCGGCAGGTAGTTGTGAATGGCGCGGAACAGGTGAACAGCGTCATCACGGTGATGGCGACGCAGGCCCCGGCACACCGGTCGATACACCTCGCGGAGATTGCGCTGTGGCTGCTGGCCGCGGGCGTCGCGATCCGGCTCGCGTTGCTGGGCGTGGGGCTGGCACGGCTCAGGGCTTTCCGCGAGCGCGGACGCACGATGCCTTCAACGCCGGGAGCGAGTTGTGTCCGGTTGCTTCTGTCCGACGATGTCGTCTCCCCGGTGACGTTTGGGTGGCGCGAACCCGTCGTGCTGCTCCCGGCGGGCTTCCCGTCGCTGGCGGCCGAAATGCGCGAGGCGATCCTTTGCCACGAGCTGCTGCACGTGGAGCGTCGCGACTGGCTTTTCACGATCGGCGAGGAACTGGTGCGGGCTGTGCTGTGGTTTCACGTGGGTGTCTGGTGGGTGATCGGCGAAATCCAGCTGGCGCGCGAGCAAACGGTGGACCGGGCGGTGATTGATACGACGCGGGCGCACGGGCCTTACGTCGATGCGCTGCTGCTGATGGCTGGTGCGGGAGGTCGGGGAACGCCGCAAATGGATCTGGCGCCCGCCCCGATGTTTCTGCGCAGGCGGCATTTGAAGAAAAGACTGGTGGAAGTGATGAAAGAGGTCCCTATGACGACAATATCGAGAACGCGTTTGGTTTGTGTGGCGGGCGTGGCCGCAGTCGCCCTGGCGGCGGCGTGCTGGATGGCGACAGGCGCATTTCCGCTTTCGGCGGCGCCGCAGGTGGTGAACGATGCCGCGGGAGTCGCGGTGAATCTGAACGGAACGCCGTTGATGCACCGGGCGTCGGTGCCGTATCCGGCCGAAGCGCTGGCGAAGGGCGTCGAGGGCACGGTGGTGGTGCAGGTGAAGCTGGATGCCAACGGGGAAGTCTCCGATGCGACGGTGCTCAGCGGGCCGGACGAACTGCGAAAAGCAGTGTTGCAATCGGTGCTGACGTGGCACTTCGAGAAATCGGCGGCTTCGACGGCGAGAACGGTGAATGTCGATTTCGTGAAGCCGGCGGTCACGGCTGCGCCGAGGGGCGGCAGTGGCGGGCGTGGCGGCGGAATCCTGGGTGGCATCGTCGGCGGCCTGCCGACTGCAGCGCCACCGCCACCTCCGCCTCCACCTGCGTCAGGCAAACTCGACCACCTCGTTGTAGCAGGGCTGTCGGATTCAGCCCGCACCGAGCTGCTCTCGCATTTGCCGATTCAGGAAGGGGGCGAATGGACCTCGCAAACTTTCGCCGCAGTCAAGCAGGAGGTTAGTCAGTTCGACTCTCATCTGCTGGTTTCACTATCGCGGTCGGCCAACGGCGAATTGTCGCTCCGAATTGGCCTGCCTGCCACGACGTCGACGGGAGGCTCGGGCACGGCCGGATCGATGAGCGCGATGGCTGCGGCTCAAGGCAATCCGCCGGGAGTCTTTAGCGTCGGAAACGGCGTATCCGCTCCGAAACTGCTCTTGAAGGTAGATCCTATTTACCCGGAAGGAGCCGAAGGCAGCGCCGACCCACGAACGGTTCAGTTGTCAATCGTGGTCAATACCGACGGCAAGGCGGAGAACATTCAGGTGGTGAAATCCGTCGATCCCGATTTCGACGCGAGCGCCATCAGCGCCATCCAGCAGTGGAGGTTTCAGCCTGGCATGAACAATGGCGCTCCTGTGAATGTGACGGCGAGGGTCGAGGTCAATTTCCGCAAGTTGTGAGTTGGACGATGAGCCTGGCGCAGATCTGGAACAACATCGTCGCTTATTCGCTGCAGATCGGGCTGCTGGTGGCGCTCGGCGTTTTGGCGCCTCCGCTGCTGAAGCTTCGGACTCCGCGCGCGAAGCTGCTGTTTTTGCAGGTGCTTCTTGTCGCCTGTCTGTTGCTGCCGTTTGTGCAACCCTGGCGGCGGGAGGTTGTCACCGTGCCTGCGGCGGCCTGGATATCGGTCCCCTCGGTTGCCGGAGGGTCAGCCGAAGCTGGGTCGGGAGCGGCGAGCGCCCCCGCGAAACTCGCCGCGCCCGGGACCGTCAATCACTCGGTTCCGTTCCAGGCCATCGTCTTGTGGCTACTGTTATTTGGCGTAGTGGCCCGACTCGTATGGCTCGGCGTCGGACTCGCCAAGCTGGCGGGATACCGGCATCGCGGGCGCGAAATGGAATCCGATGAGATCTTCCGTCTGGCGACCATGGCGCACGTCAGGTGGCTCGTGTCGGACGAAATTCCGGGGCCGGTGACGTTCGGCTGGCGCGATCCGGTCGTGCTGTTGCCCGCGCGTTTCTCCTCGCTGCGGCGGGAACTGCGCGAGGCGATTCTGTGCCACGAACTGGCGCACGTGGAGCGTCGCGACTGGATGTTCATGCTCGGCGAAGAATTCGTGCGCGCGCTGCTTTGGTTCCATCCGGGTATCTGCTGGGTGCTCGGGGAAATTCAACTCGCCCGCGAGCAGGCGGTGGACCAGGAAGTGATCGAGACCACGCGCGCACGCGGACACTATGTGGATGCGTTGCTGGCGATGGCGGGAGCGGCGTCGTTCGATCTTGCGCCCGCACCGTCGTTTCTGAGGAGAAGGCATCTGAAGCGAAGAATTATCGGGTTGTTGAAGGAGTTTCCCATGTCACCGATTTCAGGAGTTCGTCTTGTTCTTGTTGTTCTTGCCCGGACAGGAGCGCTGGCGGCGATTGCCGGAGCTTGCTGGGTCGCCAGCGGAGCGTTCCCGCTTGCGGCGGCTCCAACGGTTGTCAGCGACGGCGCGGGTGTCGCGGTGAATACCGGAGACGCCCGGCTGCTTCAGCGAACGCCCGTTGCATATCCGTTTGAGGCGCTGGAGAAGGGCGTTCAGGGCAGAGTCGTCGTACAGGCGAGCATCGACGCCGATGGAGACGTGCGCGAGGCCATCGTGCATTGTCCCCGGGAATTGTGCACCGCCGCGGCCGACTCCGTTCCAGCCTGGCGGTTCGACGTTCGTCAGCCCACCGCTACGCGTACGATCAGCATCGATTTCGTGCTGCCCCCGGGAGTTCCTGCAGCCGCGCCGCCCGCGGATGACGTAACGCCGGACGGAACCGGGTTGTCGCTCAGACGCATCCTCGAACGGAGGCGCAGCCCGGAAATGGTGGCGCAGGTACTGAGGCCCGTTGCGCCTGGAGTCATGGGGTCGGCTACGCTCGCGCAAGCGCCGCAGTTTACGGGTCCCGTGTTTACCGCACGGACCGCGTGGCTTGACGGCGCATATGTTTCACTTTTGCCTGTTGGCGTTCAGACCGCAGTCGGCCACACGCTGGCTGGTGTCCGCATTTCCGGCCTTTCCGACACGGCGGCCAGCCAGTTGAAGTCGCGGCTGCCGGTGCAGGCCGGAGATGTCTGGACCGCTGCCGAAGCCGGCATCGTCAGCCAGATCGTAAGCGGCTTCGATCCGCCACTTGAAGTCGACCTGGTTAACAACCCGGCGGCGCAACAGTGGAGCCTGTGGATTGGACCCAAAGCTTCGCCCGGCGCGAAGGCGAGTTCGTCGCCGCCGTTGCCGCCGGGCGTTTATGCGACGGGCGATGGCGTGAGGCTGCCACAGCTTCTTCTCAAGGTCGATCCCGAATATACGGAAGCAGCCAGAGTTGCGGGGATCTCGGGGACCGTCACGTTATCGGTTGTGGCCGGGGCCGATGGCACAGCCCAGGACGTTCAGGTGATCGGCCCACTCGATCCGGGGTTGGATGAGGCAGCGGTGACCGCGCTTTCGAAGTGGAAGTTCCGTCCGGGCACGAAAGATGGCGCGCCGGTCAGTGTCCAGACACAGGTGCTGGTGACTTTCAGGGTGCTGTAGGAGGACCGATGAACGCAATTCTGGCGCTGAACAATCTCGGGGCGTACGTTCTGCAAATTGGACTGTTTGTCGGGATCGGAGCGACAGTGCCGCTGGCCTTGCGGCTGAAAGTGCCACGGGTGCGCTTGCATTACTGGCAATTGCTTCTTGCCGCGTGCCTCGCATTGCCCTGGGTGCGGCCATGGCACTCCGAAGTGATCGCGGTGAGCAGTGCGCCGTTCGCTGCGGCATTGGCCGTTACGTCCGTCGGGGGCGGCGCGTCCGTTGCGCCGGCTTTTCCACCGTTCGCGGTGATCGCACTTTGGCTGTTGGTGGCCGGTGTTGCGATTCGTCTGGTATGGCTCGCAATGGGAATGTTGAAGCTGGCGCGGTATCGCCGGCACGGACGCGGGATTCCCATGCCCGCGGAGTGGACCGGCGCGGCGGGACACGCGACGTTGCTCCTATCCGATGAGGTCGACGGTCCCGTGACGTTTGGGTTTTTCCGTCCGGTCGTGCTGCTGCCCGCGGGATTTCCATCGATGCCCGAAGCGATGCGGGACGCGATTCTGTTTCACGAACTGCTGCATGTCGTCCGCCGCGACTGGCTTTTTACCTTCGGCGAAGAACTGGTGCGCGCGGTGTTCTGGTTCCATCCGGCGATCTGGTGGGTGCTGGGCGAAATTCAGCTGGCGCGCGAGCAGACCGTGGATCACGCGGTAATTGAGATGACGCAGGCCCGCGATCCTTACGTGGACACGCTGCTGACGATGGCGCGCGTGAACGCGCAACTGGACCTGGCGCCAGCGCCGCTGTTCCTGCGTCGGCGGCACCTGAAGCAAAGAGTAATGGGAATAGTGCGAGAGGTCACGATGTCGAAAACGCGTTTGATTTTATCGCAAAGCGCGGCGCTCGCGGCGATGGCCCTCGCTTGCTGGGTCATTACGGGCGCCATACCGCTGGAAGCGCAGGCGCAACTGGTAATTGACGCCCCGGGAGTGACGGTGAATCTGAACGGATCGCAGCTGATGCATCGTCCGCCCGTCGCGTATCCGGCGGCGACGCTGGAAAAGGGTGTAGAGGGTACGGTGGTGGTGCAGGTGAGGCTTGACGCGACTGGCGAAGTTATAGACGATGCTATTCTCAGCGGACCGGACGAGCTTCGTAAGAGCGTGCAGCAGTCGGTGCTGAGCTGGCACTTCGATCGGAGCGCGGCTTTGTCGACACGGGTTGTGAATATCGATTTCGTAAGGCCGGTTGGCACGCCAGTTGGTATAGCCCCGCCGGTCGTGGACGACGCAAGCCTGCAACGCGCGAAAGCGGAGCTGAAGGCCGCAGCGGAACAGCGGGCGAGCCTGCAAGCCCTGGTGTCACCGACAGATCCGGCGTCCTCCGAGAAAGCGGCGCAGATGGACGCCCGTGTCGTTGAATTGCAGCAGGCGTACAACAGCCAGTTGCGACAATCTGCAACAGCCGCGCTGGAAGCGCTGGCCAGGAGCCAACAGGAACTGCAACAACCGCCGCGCGGTGCGATACTCGATCACATCGTGGGTCCGAGTATCCGCCCGTCGTTCGGGCCTTTGCAACAACCTACGCAAACCGGCAGAATTGAGCGCATCGATATCGTTGGTTTATCCGACGACGCCGAAAAACAACTTCTGGCACAGTTGCCGGTACGCGTCGGCGATCCTTATTCGGATGAGACATGGAGTCAGGCCGTGGAAGCGGCGCACAAGTTCGACGAACATCTCACGATCTCGATTGTCGGCGAGACATCTTCGGGCGGACGCGTCCTGCGAATCGCGACCAGGGGTCTGGGTATGCTGAACGTGGACGATCCATTGACGCCAATCCGGGTCCCGCCAGCCAATATGCCCGGGGCCGTCGCATTCCAGACGGCGAATCTGATTAGCGCGGCGAAGCCCATCTATCCGCCGTTGGCGAAGATGGCGCGGCAGCAGGGAACGGTCCGGTTTGAGGCGACCGTCGGGAAGGATGGCTCGGTTGAGAATCTGAAAGTGGTGTCGGGTCCGCCGCTGCTCGTTCAGGCCGCTCAGGATGCGGTGAAGCAATGGGTCTACCGGCCGACGCTGGTGAATGGCGTGCCGGTGGAAGTTGTAACGACAGTCGATGTGAATTTCTCTCTGGCGGATGGCGCGGCAGCCGCGCCGCCGCAATAACGAATCGTTCGGGAGGTTGAAGATGTCAAAGAAGAATTTACTACTTGCCGGGGTTGCGGCCGCGGCGATCGCGGGAGCAATCCACCTCGGCGCTCAGTCGCCGATGGCAGCCGATAGCGCGGGTGTCACCGTGAATCTGAACGGGCTGCAACTAATGCACCGGTCCCCTGTGGCGTATCCAGCCGAGGCCTTGTCCAAAGGTGTCGAAGGCACTGTCGTCGTGCAGGTGCGGCTGGACGCGAAAGGCGAAGTGATCGACGACGCCATCCTCAGCGGACCCGACGAGCTTCGCCGGGGCCTGCAGCAATCGGTGCTGGACTGGCATTTCGATAAGAGCGCGGCGTCGTCGACTCGCGTGGTGAATATCGATTTTGCGAAGCCCGCGAGTACGGCGGCGACTGCGACAGGTCCGATCGCAGCCACGCGGGCCCAGGTCTTCAGGAGCGTGCCGGCGCAACCGGTCGCTATGTCGGGTCAGTCGATGAATGCGGCGCCGGGACGGAGCACCGCGATGGCGGAGCGCCAACTGAGCAGCATCGAGATTTTCGGCCTTTCGGATTCGGCGCGGGAGCAGTTGCTGGCGATCCTGCCGGTTCATGTGGGTGACAATTGGTCGGAAGAAACGATGATGCGGGTAGCGGAGGCGGCACGGAAGTTCGACGAACACCTCTCCGTCAGCGGCGGTGGTTCGGCTTCAGGGACCTACTCGATCCGGATCAAAACGCCGGACGCTTCAGTGACGACGACAAACACCGCGCCACCAATGGCCGTTCCCGCGGGTGCCCAGCGAATCGGCGGCAATGTCATGGCAGCGAACCTCGTCTCGCAGGTGCCGCCGGTCTATCCGCCGCTGGCGAAGATGGCGCGTCAGCAGGGTACGGTGAAGTTCCAGGCCACGATCGGCACGGACGGGAAAGTTGAGGCGCTTCAAGTAATCTCAGGTCCGCCTTTGCTGGTACAGGCGTCGGTGGATGCGGTGAAGAAGTGGGTCTATCAACCGACATTGTTAAACGGCGCTCCGGTTGAAGTCGTCACGACGGTCGACGTTAACTTCACGCTGGCGGATGGCGGGACACCGGCCCAATAGCTGGCCGGATTTTTCGGTGCGTTGGCGCAATCGGATAGATTGGGATCAGCGCACCGAGGATGAATCCGCTTACTTTCCGCCCGTTCCAACCCGGCGACGAGGCCGCCTTCCGCGAACTCAACGAGGCCTGGATCAGGCAGTACTTTTCGATGGAGCCGAAGGACGCGGAAGTGCTCGGCGATCCGGTCGAACATATCCTACGGCCTGGCGGTCAGATCGTAATGGCGACGATTGACGATCGCGCGGTCGCTTGTTGCGCACTGCTGCCCATGGCGGACGGCGGCTTTGAACTCGGCAAGATGGCCGTGGCGGAAGAGTGTCGCGGGCAGGGCGTTGGGAAAAAGCTGCTGTCGTACGTGGTCGGCCGCGCGCGGCAGTTGGGAGCCAGGCGGCTCTACCTGGAGACGAGTACGAGGCTGCCGAATGCGATTCACGTGTACGAGGCGCAGGGTTTCACGCATCTCTCGCCGGAGCGGGTTCGCCGCTCGCCCTACGCCCGGTCGAATGTGTACATGGAGCTGTTTCTGTAGGAGCTTATCGGTGTTGACACGCATTCTGACTGGAGTTCTGATCTGTTTGGCGACTGCGGCGGGCACCCAGCCCGAGTTCGACGCGGCATCCGTGAAACCCGGCGCGACGGACTTCGTTTTCGGTGTTTCCGGTCAAATGAAAGGAGGACCCGGAACCGACGACCCAGGGCGCGTCACCCTGACGCAGTTCGGGATGAAACCGTTGCTGATGAAGGCGTGGGACCTGCAGGGCGACCAGATAGCCGGCCCGCCGTGGATCGTGGACGGCATCGGCGCCGGCTCCTATACGATAACCGCAACCATGCCGAAAGACACGACCAAAGCGCAGTTCCAGTCGATGCTGCAAGACCTTCTCATCGAGCGTTTCCATTTGAAGCTTCACCACGAGACGAGGAACTTTCCAGGCTACGAACTGGTTGTCGCACCTGGTGGGCCGAAGCTGAAGCCAACGACGCAGGATCCAAACATCGTCCCCGCCGTGCCGCAAGGCAGGCCCGGACCTCCCGAATTCAGCGCGGATGGTTCGATCAAGCTCCAGCCAGGATCGCGGACGGCGTTTCGATGGGGAAGAGGAGCCGGTCACGCCCAGTTCCAGGCAAAGACAGTGGCCGAATTGGCGTCGGAAATCGGGAGCATGTTGAACCGGGCGACGGGAATGCCGGCGAGCGGCCCGCTACCGCGAGTAGCGGACAACTCGGGCGTGGACGGGAAGTACGATTTCGCGCTGGATTTCGATTGTCCGGATTGCGGCCTGACGCCCGCGATGCTCGCGAACATGCCGCTTCTGGCTGGACGCGGCGGTGCGGACGCACAACCCACGGCCACCGCGAGCGACCCCGGCAGCGGTCTGCCGAATATCTTCAACGCGCTGGAAAAACAGCTCGGCCTGAAGCTGGTGAAGGTGAAAGACGTTCCTGTGGACGTTCTGGTCATCGACCATGCGGAGAAGGTACCAACGGAAAACTGAAGCGGCGGCAGGCCGCAATCAGGCCGTAAACCTGTCCTTCAATTTCAGGACGCGCGATTCGAACAAAGTCCACGAAATCCACGCCGCCAGAAATGCCATCGCAAGGCTGCCGGCGAAATCCCCCGCCGTTCCCTGCTCCACATTCAGAAAGCGTCCCGAAAAATAACGGGCGATCATTTGCGCGGGCAGATGCAGAAGATATAGTCCGTAGGAAATCGTCCCTAGCCAGATCAGAAATCTTGTCCGGCAAACCCACAATAACTGCCGTTGCCGCCGGACCACCAGCATCACGAGCGTGCCGCCAAACAGAATGGCCAGGAAGGTCGGGCCGAATGTCCGCATGATTGCGCCCTGTGAGGCTGCCGTATATCGCACGGATATGGCGCAAAACATCAATGCGGAGATCGCGGCGGCGACGCCGATCCACGGCTTCTTCAGCAGATCCGGAGATTCACGGCGGGCTAGTGCGATTAGCCCTCCGATCGCCAGCGCATCCATCCGGCAGGGCATCAAAACATACGGCGCGATAACGTTGTGCGGCTTCCAATGCAGCAGGGCCATTCTGAGAGCGAGCGCGAAGAAGAACGATCCGATCAGAAGCTTCGCCAGAAGGGGGCGTTTGAGCCACGCGACGATCGCGGGAAACGTCAGGTAAAACTGCTCTTCCACTTGCAACGACCAAAGCGGATTGAACAGCCAACTGGCCGGGCGCGCTGTTTGCATCGCCAACAGGATATTGCCCGCGTAAGCGGCAAACCACCAGGGTTCGCTGCTGGCCGCGAGCGCTTTGCCCTGCGTCGTGAGCAGCCCGACCAGAAGACAGTAGAGACCGAGGCACGCGTAGTAAAGAGGGAAGATGCGGAGAGTTCTTCGGACGATGAAGTTCCGGTAGTAGTGCGGGCGTCCGGCGCTATCGAGCAGGATGCCGGTAATCAGATATCCGCTAAGGACGAAAAACAGATCGACGCCGATCCAGCCAGCCTCGGAAATCCGGCCGAGGTGAGACAATGCGCCCTTCGTGGGCCAAAGATGATGCAACAGAACGAGGAGAATGGCGATGCCTCTCAACCCGTCCAGTTCGGTCACCCTTGGGCCATGCTCGGCGGCGACGGCCTTTGGCGCTATGGCCGAATTCGCGCTCAAAAAAACGCCCTTCCTGACAGCTGACGATGGAATTGCAATCGCGGATTCATCCCTGTCTTGCCGGTAGAGGGATTCTAGCACGGAGGTTTATCGCTGGATCACAATTTGAACCGCCCGCAGACCGGGCGGAAGACCGAGTTGTCAAGCCCGAGTTGTTTCGTACAGCTCGCTGACGCGCGCGGCTCAGTAACATCGGAAAGTTACCGAGCCGCGACGGTGAAGGAGCGGTACCGAGAACCAACTCGCTCCGTACTTCACCAGCTGACCCCACCAGCGTCAGGTCAATTCTCCGTCGGCTTCTCTTCCACGTGATCGATCACCACCACCGGCATCGGGTGCTTTTGCTGCTCCAGCTTCAACCCGAGCTGTTTATCGAGGGCTTCGAACAGCGAGATCGCGCCGTTGGGGTCCGCCGCTTCGCCTGCGCCCACGCCGCGGCCGGCAGCCATTAGCGCAAGTGGATTGGAGAAATTCAGCGTGAAATCCCAGGAGCCGTCGAGTCCTGTCAGATCGACGACCGGGTGATGGATGTAGCCCGGAGCCATCCCCTGCAACTTGTCCGCGAACTGGGCCATGGATACGTTCAGGCACGTGAACGCCTTGGAGAGCGCCGAAGCCGCATTATTCGCGGCCACCGGAGTGTTCCTGCATACCGTACGGTTGGAGGGGTCCGCCCTGGCAAGCTTCGGCTTCGCCGCCACCAGCGCATACACGGTTACGGGTTGAACGTCGCTGTGGGTTACGATCTTAAAGCGGTCCGTCAGCAGTGTGCGCAACATCGTTTGCAGGGCTCCGAGGTCGATAAACTCTCCGGTCTTCGAAACGCCTGCCGTTGCCTTTGCGACGATATCGAAGCGATTCACATCCAGCCACTTCGGACCTCCCACCAGCATGTCGTCGTCATTGTCGTCGATGTTCCAGGCGATTCTCATCAGTGCCCTCAGCGTCATGCCTCTCGCATCGATGCGCCCGCCGGGTTGACCGCCCCCGCTGGCCTCCGTGACGCCTGGCGCGCTCGGTTTGATGTCCGCCACTTCAAACTCCCTCGGAGTGACGGGCAGACTTTTCGTCACGCCGGGGGGATTCTCGGTTGGCTTCTGGTTGACGGAGTCGACAACCACGACCGGTATGGGAATCTGCTGCAGTTCCAGCTTGAGCCCGAGTTTGGCGACCGAATCGAAAAGCGAGACACCCTCGCTCCCGGCTGTCGCGAGCAGGCCACGGGGGGTCCACCTTACGTCGAAATCCCACGAACCGTTCAGCGCCGTCCGGTCCAGAACCGGGTTGCCGCCAAAGTAGCCGGGCGCAAGCATACGCAACGTCTGCGCCAGTGTGGCCATGGTCATGTTGTGGCAGGAATATGTGTTGTACGCCAGCGTGCCCGGCGTCGCACCTTGCATTTCCGGCGGATGGCTGCAGCCACTCTCGCCCGCGCCCTTCGATTCCTTCAGCTGCGCAGTGCGCTTCACCAATGTGAGCGCGTACCCCGCCAGTGCCCTCGTATCGTTGTGTACAACCAGCTTGAATCGGTCCGTCAGCAGGGACTGGAGCATCGGTTGGAGTGTCTCGGGCGTGGCGCCCGCGGGCGCTTTGGCAACTATGTCGAATCGATCCGTATCGAGCCAGGCGGGCCCTCCCACGACATGGGCGGCGTCAACCCCGTAGGCAACCCCGATAAGATCCACCATCGTTGCCGTTCGCAGCTCGTACCGGCCACCGCTCATCAGTCCGCCTCTCATGGCCGGGTTGATGTTCCGTGGGCTGGCGTGGACGTCGGCAATCTCAAATGCCGGGCTCGTCCCGGCTGACTGAGCGAATGCAGCGCCGGGAATTAATGCCGCCAAACCAAACGCAAATGCCCGATTCATCTTCGTCTCCTCTCGACAGATTCATTGCTTATACGTCAGTACGCGTCAGTCAGTTCGAATGTTCCAGGGCGAGCCTCTCCCGGCGAAAGGCCTCGTGAACGTCCACCTGGGCCCGAAGCCTCAAGAGTAGCGCTTTGAGGCCGAAGACGCTGCGCTGCCAGTAGATGTACATGGGGTGAAAACGCATCGTCCGGTTACGCACGACGCGGGAAGTCACATCCAGCCCACGCTGAAAGTGCGCTTCGTCGCCGAAGTCGAATGGACCGGGATGATCGTCCGGCTCCAGCATCCAGTCGCGCGACTGCTCCATCATGCCGAGATACTCCGGGAATGCGGGATCTTCAGGCGATACGCCGCAGACGCGGCGGACCACTTCCTGCATCAGGGACGAATCCTCGTGCGACATTCTGTCGGCGAGCCGCGTGAGTTCGCGTTCTTCGGGCCCGTAATGTTGCACGCAGCCGAAGTCGATGAGTCCAAGGCGGCCATCCGGGAGGAAAAGATAGTTGCCGGGATGAGGATCGCCATAAGGCATGCACGCGAAGTACATCCGCAGCCACGCAACGTACATTTTGGTTCCGAAGGCGTTGCGGGATGCCTGGGTCGGATTGGTGGCCAGGTATTCGCGAAGGTGAAGGCCGTTCAAATAGTCGGTAGTCAGAACACGGGTGCCGGAATACTCGGAGTAGACGTTCGGGACGACGATTCCGTCCTCGGGCCGGAAAAGCTCCCGGGCGCGCCGAGTCGATTCCGCCTCCTGAAGATAATCGACCTCCTGGCTGAGCATGCGACGGATTTCTTCGAAATGCCCCTTGACGCTTTCCCAGTCCTTTCCGAGCCGCAACGGGAGCAGCAGCGCCGACAAATTGCGAAAATCGGCGTCGATGGTTCGCGCAATGCCCGGATACTGGATCTTGACGGCGACGGACTCACCCGATTTCAAACGGGCGCGGTGGACCTGGCCGAGCGACGCCGCGGCGAACGCCTCTTTGTCAAAATCGGCGAATAATTCATCGGCCCCTTTGCCAAACTCGTTGCGTACGACTTCGCGGATCAGCGGGAAATGCATCGGCGGCGATTCGGCGTGAAGCCGGTCGAGCGTTTCGGCCACCTGCTCGGGAACCAGGATCGGCAGATTGCCGAGAGCCTGGCCAACCTTTGCCATTGCCCCGCGAAGATATCCCAGCCGATGAAACAGTTTCAGCGCCACGCGCAGATTCGTTTCCATCTGACGGCGTTTGGAGACTTCGGCGTTCGAAAACCACTGGCGAATCCACCACGCCAGATAAGCCAGAGCGATCTGCGCGGAAAGCTCCGAGACGCTCCAGAGCCGGTGCAGCGAGCCGGTCGGAACCGGCCTCTGGGCCAGATCCGCAAGAATCTCCCGGATCCGCTCCTGTGCCAGGCCCGCGTTCGCGGCGGACGAGAAATCGTCTTCAGGGAGCGCCGCTATCAATTCACTGACGTTCATTGTGTTTTCCTTTCGTCAACCATGCCAAGGGATGCGACAAACAGACTCAAAGACCGATCCAGCAGCGCGAGCGTGTCTTCCTGGCCCGGAGAATCGTCCTCTACCCAGAATGCGAAGACGCCGAGAAAAAGCGTCCAGTAAAGTTGCACGGCTACGACGGATCTGGGGCCGGGAAAGCCGTGGGTGGTAACTATTGCGTCGACTTGTTCGAGGTGATCGGCGCGAATCGCATCGCCGGGACTGCCGGCCGACGATCGCGCGAGCGGACTGAAAATGGTCTCCATTGCCGGACCGAGGAAATTGCGAAATTCGCGAAGTTTTGAAAAGCCCGACCAGATGAGGGTGAAGAGGTCGGCTTCGAGTGAGTTAGCGTCTCGTTCAGCGGCGTAGAACCCCTCGCCCGCACGCTTCATGGCGTCGGCGATAAGGTCCGCAACAATAGCTTCCTTCGTGGGGAAGTAGTTGAATAACGTCCCTGTCGCGATCCCGGCGGTAATCGCAATCTCGCGGGTCGTCGTGTTCTGCCAACCCTGGCTCTGGAAGAGGTCGGTTGCAGTTTGCAGAATGCGCTGGCGGGTTTCAGCCTTGGCTTCGGCGGTAATCCTCATACGGTGTTCCCGCCTGTTAATATGACCACGCTCATATTGTAANNCTGGCAGGGAACCCGCAACTTTACATTGCAAAGTCCTCGTCACTTGTCTATACTATTTTCATGGGTGCCGTTCGCCCGATCCGTCCCATTTCCGCTCCGGTTGGCCTGCACGATCAGGCCATGGACAATCTGCGCTTTATCCGCGACGCGATGGAAAACGCCGGTTCGTTTACAGCCGTGCCCGGCGTGGGCGGCATCGTGGTCGGCGCGACTGCTTTCTTTGCCGCTTTCGCCGCCCATCTCAGCGCGGGTCCTCGCGCCTGGCTCAGTGTCTGGCTGGCGGAAGCGCTGCTGGCGCTCGCGATCGGGCTTGGTTTCGCCGCACGCAAGGCACGCCAGGTGGGGACATCCCTTTTGTCGCGGGCGTTCCGCCGTTTCGTCCTCGCCCTCGCGCCGCCGATGTTCGCGGGCGCGATCATTACGGTCATGCTTTATCGGGCGGGGCTGGCTCATTTTCTTCCGGCGGTCTGGCTGCTCCTTTATGGCGCCGCGGTGGCTTGTGGCGGAGCGTTTTCCGTCCGTATCGTGCCAGTCCTGGGTGCGGCCTTTCTGCTTCTGGGTACCGTGGCCGCGCTAACGCCTTACATCTGGTCCGACGCCCTCCTGGCCATCGGCTTCGGCGGGCTGCATATAATCTTTGGCTCCGTGATCGCGAGGCGATATGGCGGCTAGGTCGTCCCAGATTCGAAAAAACGAAGCCGTTCCGCCCGCCGTGGTTTCCCCGAAGACCTTGTCGGGAGCGGCGGGCGCGGTGTCGCTCGATCGCGTGATCCACGAGCGGATTCGCCTTGCCATCGTGAGCGCGCTATCGGTCAATCCGATTCTCACCTTCGCCGAATTAAAAAAACTGCTCTCCACCACGGATGGCAACCTGAGCGTTCACTCCCGCAAGCTCGAGGACGCCGGTTATATCGCGGTCGAAAAGAAGTTTGAAGGCCGCGTGCCGCGAACCGAATACCGCCTTACCGCCGCCGGACGCGCCGCCCTCGAACGCTATCTCACCCATATGGAAGCTCTGATTCGCGCCGCACGCAGGGCGTAAAAAAAATTTACCCACTCACTTTATGACACAAAGTTCACTGCACGCGGCAATCATCATGGACGGCAACGGCCGCTGGGCATCGCAGCGCGGATTGCTCCGCGTCGAAGGCCATCGGGCCGGCGCCGAGGCGCTTCGCCACATCGTAGAAGCGGCCCCACGTCTTGGCATAGACGTCCTGACCGTTTACGCCTTCTCCGCCGACAACTGGAAACGCTCTCCGGAAGAAGTCGATGCCCTGATGTTCCTTCTTGCCTGTTATCTCGAAAAGGAGTC
>PLEX01000217.1:70632-70886 GCA_003136575.1 Bryobacterales bacterium
GAGCAGCGCCTGAGCGACTTTCTTCTGTGGGAGTCGGCCTATGCCGAACTCATCTTCACAAAGCGGATGTGGCCCGATTTCACTCCGGCGGATCTTCGCGGCGCGGTCGCCGAGTACCGTCATCGCGACCGCCGATTCGGCGCAGTGAACGAATTTGTCAACGCGGGCCAGTCCGCGCCGGAATTCGCGGGCGGGGAACGCTGGCTCCGCTGAAGCGCACAGGCGGTTAAGCGCGGCGCGGGCGAACACCGGGG
>PLEX01000217.1:70932-79500 GCA_003136575.1 Bryobacterales bacterium
CGCCGCGATCCAGCCCCGCAGCGAATTGCTTCTGTACTTTGCCAGCCGGGCACAGAACGTGGAGGAGGTGATTCGGCCCGCTCTCAGCGCGGGCACCGTCGTGCTGTGCGATCGTTTTACCGATTCGACGCTGGTGTACCAGGGTTGCGGACGCGGTCTCGATTCCGCCACCGTGCTCGATCTCGACCGCATCGCCTGTCAGGGTTTGCGACCGGACACAACCCTTCTGATCGACATCGATCTCGAAACCAGTCTCAATCGAGCCAAACGCCGAAACGAACGTTGCGGCCAATCGGAATCGCGCATTGACGACGAAAACGCCGCATTTCACGACAACGTCCGAAAAGGCTACCTTGCGCTGGCAGCCGCCGAACCCGGGCGGTTCGTCGTGATCGACGGCCGCGGATCGATTGGCGACGTCGCCAAATCCATCGGAAAGGCCCTGAAAGACCGTGTTTGAAAACTTCTGGGGCAACCGCCACGTCCAGACCACGCTTGAGAACATGATTGCGCGCGAGCGGGTTCCGCAGACGCTCTTGTTCGCCGGTCTCGAAGGCCTCGGCAAAGCCACGCTGGCAAGAAGATTCGCCGCGCGGCTGCTGGGCTCGCCCGGGAAGATCGAACAGGACGATCTCAGCCTTCCGGAGAATGCTTCGGCGATCGCCGCGCGCGAGAAATTGCCGGCCGACAAGCGCAATGAAGATCCTTTGTTTTTCGGCAGCCATCCCGACTTCCTCACTTTTCCGCCCGATGGACCGATGCGCCAGATCGGCATCCCGCAAATGAGGCTACTGAAGGAACGCGCGCAGTTCAANNAAGACGCTCGAAGAACCGCCCGATCACCTGATCCTCATCATGACTGCGGATAATGTCTACGATCTTCTGCCCACGATCCGCTCACGGTCCGTACTTCTGAATTTTTCGCCGCTCAGCAACGACGATATGAAAGACTTCGCCCGGGTCCTTGGTCTCGACAACGCCGAACGGCGCATCGCTCTTTCCGGCGGCAGCCCTGGGATTGCGGCGTCGCTCGATATCGAACTGTTTCAGAAGCGACGCAACGCGATGCTGGCGTTGTTGAAGACAGGCGCGGGCGCAGCTCCCTATGCGGCATGGCTGCCGATCTCGGAAACTCTCGGACGCAGCAAGAGCGAAAAGCTGGAGCTTTACCTGAAGCTGCTTTATGAACTACTGCGCGACCTGACTCTCCTTGGCGAATCCAACGCCGCCATTCGCAACGTCGATCTGCGGGCGGAGCTTGCCGCGTTATCGTCGCGGGTTTCGCGAAAATGGCTGATCAATGCCGTGAAGAGCGTGGACGAAATCGCCGCGCTGCTGAGGCGCAATATCCAGAAGCAGATCGCGCTCGATGGGCTGCTCATGCAATTGCGCCGGCCGGCATAGCCCGATATTCGCGACGCCAAGCACCAATGACCCCGCGACCGTCGGTTCAAATGCCGGCGCCACAGGATGGCAGCACGACCTCTTTCGGCACGCGTTCTTCGGCCTGGAGCAATTCACTAACGGACTCGGCCATCAACGGCCTGTGCAGCAAATAACCCTGAAACACGTCGCACCCCAGGCTCTTCAGAATCTCAATCTGCGCCCGCGTTTCCACGCCTTCCGCTACAACCGTCAGGTTCAGATCGTGGGCCAAAGTGACGATGGCCTGAATCACTGATACGGCGCTTCGGGAACCGCCTTCCAGTTCCCTGACGAAAGACTGGTCGATCTTGATCGTCTCGACCGGAAGGCCCTGCAGACGATGCAGCGACGAGTAGCCGGTCCCGAAATCGTCGATCGACATCTTCACGCCCAGCCGGCGAACCTTGTCCATCTCGCGCCTGCCGTCATCAAGGTCGCGCATCAAAGCGCTTTCCGTTATCTCAAGCTCCAGGCTTTCCGGATCAACCCCTGTTTCGGCGATAATCGCCGTAACGGTCTCGGCAAAATCCGACCGGCACACCTGAACGGTCGAAGCGTTTACCGACATCCGGACGTCGAACCCCTCGCGCTTCCACCTGACCGCCTGGAGGCAGGCCTCGCGAAGCACCCAGCACCCGATTTCCACGATCAGGCCATTTTCCTCCGCGATCGGAATGAACCGGGAGGGCGAGACGCGACCCAGAACTGGGTGGTCCCATCGCAATAACGCTTCCACTCCGATAATGCGCTCCCGGGAGTCAGTTTGGGGCTGGTAAACAAGGTGCAAGCCCCGGCCGCTCTTTACCGCCTCGCGCAGATTGCGCTCGATGTCTTTGCGTTCCTGCGCGACAATTTCGACCGCCGCGTCGAACCTCTTCCAGTTGTTCCGCCCGCTCCTCTTGACCTGATTGCGCGCCGTATCGGCCTTGTGAACGAGTTCGGCCGCCTCGACGGTATCCACCGGAAATATGCTCGCGCCCACACTACAGGTAAGACAGATTTCCTTTCCGACAACGGAAAACGGCGCCTGAAATCCCTCAACAATCGCGCGGGACATCGTATCTGCCTCCTGCGCCGCGTCCGGACTGTCGACGACTATCCCGAATTCATCTCCGCCCAGCCGCGCGACCAGTCCGGCCGCACCGATACTGCGATGCAGACGCTGTGCCACCTCACGGAGTAACGTGTCTCCGACACGGCGCCCGTAGGCGTCGTTGATCAGTTCAAAGTGGTCCAGATCCAGGGTCAAAACGGCAAATTCAAAGCCGC
The DNA here is from genome assembly GCA_003136575.1 of Bryobacterales bacterium. Classification (GTDB taxonomy): domain Bacteria; phylum Acidobacteriota; class Terriglobia; order Bryobacterales; family Bryobacteraceae; genus BOG-234. The sequence goes on from PLEX01000217.1 coordinate 73,627, forward strand.
GGGATTGCCCTCTTCGCAACGCGTTCTGAAGGCGATCCTGAAAGACGAATCGGTTGGGCAACTCCGTAACGGGGTCGTACCAGGCCTCGAGCGACAGTTTGTCCCGCATCGCCGCGTGACTGATGGCAATGGCCGCAATTGACCGGGCTTTGTCGCAAACCGTCTTGTGGACAGGCGAGTATGGCGTGTCCGCGCACAAGACGAGGCAGCCAGCCAGTTCTTTCTGAGAATTGCGGATCGGATGTAGCCGGAAGACCTGTGGCCAGCAACCGCGAGATCCCGCGACGACTCCGTCGTCTGGTTTGGCGTTCGGGGGGTTAAGACGGTCGCGGCCGACGGCATTTGCCAGTTGAATTAGGCTCGAAGTGAAATCCCCGGACATGGCGGCCGTCGCGCGCGCCCGGATTTCCTCGACCAGTCCGGCCGGACAGCCCTGGCTGACGATTACTTCGGGCTGATCTTCGCTTTTCAACATTATTCCGCAATGGACGCCCGTGTGTTTCCGTTCCAGCAGCGAAACGACACCGTGCAGGACAGTCGTCAGGAGTTCGTTTTGAACGATTTGTTCCAGTATTCGGGTCGCCTCCGCTTCAAATGCTTCGGCGAAGGTCACGTTCTCATGCCGGACGACCGCGCGACCAGGTCCGTTTCCATTGATCCGGGCCGCACGCAGCATGAACCAACGCTGCTCAACAGGGCTGTGGCAGGGATAAACAAGACTGAATTCAGAGCGCTTTCCGTCGAGAACCTCGCGAATTCCGGCAGATACTGCGAGCGACTCTTCTCCATTGCCGGCGGCATTCGGTTCGCAAGCCCTGAAATAGTTACAGCCGACATACCCGGCGGGGTCGCCGCCGTTCTGTTCGGAAAACCGCCGCCAGGCGGCCGTCACTGCAAGTATCCCGCCCTCTTTGTCGAGAATGGCAATGTGGCAATCCGACGCATCGGCAGCCTCGTGCCACATGTTCGCCTCCCAACTTGCGGCGTTGGATTCATCGGCGTCCCCATGGCTCCGGAAACCAGAGCAGTCGGAACTGCGGAGTTCACACACTGGGGCATTCGCCATCCTCATCGACCTGAACGCCTTATCGGCTGGATGACCGGGTCGCTTCAGTGCGTTATTACGCGCATAGGATAAAGCCCTATGTTTATGTAGGGGAGAGTATTACAACTGAATGAACGGGCCGCGCGATAGGTGGAATTTGAATGTTAAATTGAACCAATTTCGCCTTCATCGAGTGGCCGGGTTTTCCAGCGCCTGTGTATCCACAGCCATTGATCCGGGCATTCCCGTATCGCGGCTTCCACGGCCGCCTGAATCCGGGTTGTATCTTCGACGGCATCGCCCGTCATCGCAATTTCCGGATAGAACCGGAGCGCGTACCGCTTCTCCGTGTCGCTCCAGAGAGCAAACCCGGGAATGACGGCCGCTCCACTCCGCGCGGCGAGTTTCGCGAACGTCAGATTGGTGCACGCCGTCTTGCCGAAAAACGGAACGAAAGCGGCGTTATCGCCCGCCGAATTCTGATCCACAAGGATACCTACGGGCTCATTATCCCGCAAAGCGTGAAATATCGACCGCGCGAAATCTCGTTTGGATAGAAGCGTGTTTCCCGAAAGCGCCCGCCTCGTTTCCACCAGGTCGTCGATCAGCGGATTATCGAGCGGCCGCACCACGACGCTCATCTTCTCCGTCAGCAACGCATGCGCAAACGCGCTCAGCTCCCAGTTGCCCAGATGCGCGGTTGCAAACAACACGCCGTTGCCGCGCTCCTTAGCGCGTTCGTAATGTTCGAAGCCTTCATAGCGAATCCACTCCTCTACGTTGCTCTTGCCGATTCGCGGAAATCGCGCAAACGCCACCAGCAGCCTTCCGATGGATCGATACACGCCATCCACCGTGCGTCTCCGCCACGCGGCGTCCTCACCCGGATACGCGAATGTCAGGTTGCTATATGCCGTTTGCCGCAGCCGCGGCGCGAGGGCATCCAGCAGCCTGGCGCATCCGTGGCCTAAGGCGTCGGCCACCGGGCGAGGAGAGTATTCGAGAACGCAAACCAGCGCGCGCGCCAATGCCGCCTCGCTATAGTTGCGCACAGCCGACCGATTTCTCAATGCCGGGAACCTATTCGATCCAGCCGCCGCCGGCCACCAGGTCGCCGGAATAAAACACCGCGCCCTGTCCCGGCGTCACCGCGCGCTGTGGCTCGTCGAAGCGGACTTCCACGCGGTTGTCGACGTCCAGCGGATACAGCGTCGCGGCCGCCGGCATGTGCCGGTTCCGGATACGCACCTGTGCATGCGCCGGAGCGGCGAGGCCGCTCCAGGACACCCAGTTGACGTCGCGCGCGATCATCGTTGACCGAAGCAAATCGTCGTTCGAGCCGATCGTTACCGTCTGCGTCTTCGAATCCGTTGCGATCACATACAGTGGCTCGGGCGCCGCGATGCCCAGACCCTTGCGTTGCCCGACGGTGAAGTGGTGCGCGCCGGCGTGACGGCCGCGCTCCCGGCCTTCGGTATCCACGACACGGCCCGCCGTTGCTTCCGCCGGCACGCCCTTTTCCTTCAGCCATGCATCCATGAATTGGGCGTAGTCGCCGTTGGGAACGAAGCAGATCTCGTAGCTCTCGTGCTTCTTCGCGACCGGTAAATCCAGATTCTCCGCCAGCGCGCGCACTTCGGTCTTCGTCATCTCGCCCAGCGGAAACATCGTGCGCGCCAGTTGAGGCTGCGTCAGTCCCCAGAGAAAATACGTCTGATCTTTGGAAAAATCTACTGCCGTGCGCATCTCGTAGCGGCCCGTATCGGCGTTCCTGGTGATCCGCGCATAGTGGCCCGTCGCAATCGCCTGAGCGCCCACCGAATCGGCCAGTTCCAGGAACTGGTCGAATTTAATAAATGTATTGCAGAGCGTGCAGGGAACGGGCGTGCGGCCCGCCAGATATTCGTTTACGAACGGCTCGATCACGTTTTGCTCGAATTGCCGCTCCAGGTTCACCACGTAGTACGGCATGCCGATCTGCTCGGCCACGCGGCGCGCGTCGTAAACGTCGTCGAGCGAGCAGCAGCGCCCGGTCGATTGCTCCGTGGCGAGTTCCGGCAACCTTCGCTGATTCCACAACTGCATGGTCATTCCGGCGACATTCAGTCCATCGCGATGCAACAGCGCCGCAACCACGGAGCTGTCCACGCCACCCGACATCGCGACCGCTATTAACTCAGACATATTCGTTAAACCGCCGAACCCGACAAAACCGCGGGCGAGATCCGTCGCAGATGCGCCGCGCTCGCCGCCACCGCGTCGATCAATTCGTCAATCTGCTCCAACGTATTGCCTGGCCCCAGCGAGAAGCGCACGCTCGACCGCGCATCTTCCGGCTTCAGTCCCATCGCCAGCAACACATGCGACGGCTCCACGGCTCCGCTCGAACATGCCGAGCCGCTCGATACCGCGTAGCCCCGCAAATCCAGCGCGATGACCATCGCTTCGCCTTCCACGCCTTCGAACCTGATGTTCGACGTGTTGGGCATCCTGCAATCCACCTTTCCGTTCACCCGGGTTCCCGGCACCCGTTCCAGAACCGTCCGCTCCAACCGGTCACGGAGTTCGGCGAACGCGGACCAATCGGAATTCAGCGCCATGGCCTTTGCCAGCGCTCCGGCGCCGGTGACGTTCTCCGTCCCGGCCCGGCGGTCGCGTTCGTGATGCCCTCCATAAAACAGGGCCGCAAGATCGACGCCCTTGCGCACGTACAGGGCGCCGATGCCCTTCGGAGCGCCGAATTTATGCCCGCTGATGGAATACAGATCGACGCCAAGCTCCCGCACGCTGACGGGCAACCGCCCGCCCACCTGAACGCCATCGCAGTGGAACGGAACATTTGCTTCGCGGGCGATCGCCGCAATCTCCGCAACCGGCTGCAATACACCCGTCTCATTGTTTGCGTGCATGATCGAGATCAGCGCCGTCTCCGGCCGCAACGCACGGCGGACATCTTCCGGCTGCACCACGCCGTGGGATCCCACTGGCAGCCACGTCACTTCCACGCCCTCCCGCTCCAGTTGACCGCAGGCGTTCAGGACGGCCGGATGTTCGATGGAGCTCGTGATCACATGCCGCGGCGTGCGAACGGCCCGGCGCGCCACGCCAAATACCGCGATGTTGTCGGCTTCGGTGCCTCCGCTCGTGAAAACAATCTCGCGATCGGTGCATCCCAGTCGCGCGGCAACTGTTCTTCTGGCACTTTCCAGACGCTGTTTGGCCGCCTGGCCGAAATGGTGGATACTCGACGCGTTGCCGTAATTCGCGGCCATCGAGTCCGTCACGTCCCGCAGCACTTCCGGCGCAACGGGCGACGTCGCGTTGTGGTCGAAGTAAAAATGCCGCATTTCTACCAGTTTACTAGCAATGAGCTCGCCTCATGGCGAGGTTTGTCGAGAGGAACGGCGACCTGGAAGGGGCTACGTCGTGACGGCGGAGCCGGGGCACGAGGTCGATGTACGGCTGGCCGGGATTGCGGGCGATCAATTCATGGCCCAGACGCAGACGGCGACTTTGGTCGGGAAAACGAGCGACTTGCCCCAGCGGCGACCGGATCGAGGAGAGGAAATCACCCTTATGCCCTCCGAGTGGGGAGGGGCAACAGGGCGGGCGCGATGAAAAGCAGGCGAAAGCCCCCGGCCCCACGATCCCCACATATAATTCACTCATGCCCGCCTTCAGGGCTGAGAGCCCATGAGACCCCACCTACCCGTTTATGCGTCGCTCCCCGTCGTGCTATGGCTAGCCATGGCTACCGTGGCTACCGTGCCCTCCGCAAATGCCGATGTATATGTATACAATTACACGGGAACTGATTTCGCCGCATGTGGGCCAACATCCAGTTCTTGCCCATCTGACTACATGAGCGATTACATCATCGCCTCGGTTTCGTTCAATGGGCCACTCGCGGATGGCGCAACCGTCACAATCACAGATAATTTCTCTTCGATTAGCGCTTGGTCGATTTCTGATCATTTAGGTTACTTGTCCTTATCGTCCAGCGATTCTAGCGCCGCCTCGGAACTTGAGGGTGTCCAGATAACAACCAATGGAAGTGGAAATATTGTCTCCTGGTACATAGACGCCGCGTTACCCGGCCATGCGGCTGCGGGTTTCGGGGGTTTCGTCCTCCAGCCCGAAATAATTCCTCATGGGGGAGGGGACGAGATGAGCGTCCCGGAGTTCCCGGAATGGAGCGCCGCAGCCATTCAAAACGGTGTATGGAACAAGAGCATCATCGTCGCCCCAGAGCCGTCGTATACCGCCTTGACGGCCTTGTGCGGGGCAATTCTGTTAATCACGGTGAGGTGGAAGCACCGAGGGCGTGCAAAACGTATTTAGCAGCCTATGCAGATGACCACGTATACAATCGAAAAAGCAAATAACGGTTACCGGCTCAAGCATCGTGATGGCCCCCATAAGTGTGGCCTTGAAAAGATTCCGGCAGACAGCCAATCATGGCTGGACGAGGCCGGCTTGGTTGACGCTCTGATTACGCTACGAGTACAGGACGCCGAAAGAGCGACAGCCTTGCAGCTGTTGCATTTTCAGCAGACTGTCAGCGTTACGTTTGACGCAAAGACGAATGAGCCATTGCCGTTGTAGGCCCCGCCTTCGTGTCTGACCGTGAGTCCAGCACCATGCCCGGATCCCAAAAAAACCGGCCCTTCGGACGTTTTCCAAATCTCACGGGCAAATCCCCCAAGTACCCAGTACAATCAGGCTTCGGCGTGTTGCGGATCTGAGGGACCGGCTGAACTCTCTGCAAGGCAGACTCGTTCTGCTTCGGCTGTCATCGCCGCCCCTAGCCCCAATACTCTTCACTTAAC
>PLEX01000140.1:0-961 GCA_003136575.1 Bryobacterales bacterium
CGGTGGCCGCCTTTCTCGCGTCGCAGGACAGCAGTTTCATGACTGGCAGTGAGGTCGCCGTCGACGGCGGCATAGCGCAAATCTGACGCGCTACGCCCGGCCGGTCACTCCGTTCGAGATTCGGAGCCCGCAAGGCCTGGTAAACCGAAGGAGAATATATGAGCTACGCAATTGTAGGATTCGGCAAGATAGGCCAGGCCCTCGCCCACGCCTTTGCCCGTAGAAGCATCGACGTGACCGTCGCGAGCCGCCGGCCGCCCGAAGCGTTGGCGCCGCAGGCTCGGGCGATTGGACCCACGGTCGTCGCCAGGTCGCTGCGGGATGCAGTTGAGGCCGACACAATCATCCTGGCGGTCCCGTTCGGGGAGCACCGCGAGGTTGCAAAGGCCCTGCCGAGCTGGGAAGGCAAGACAGTCATCGACGCGACGAACGCGTTCGGAGTTCTCCCTGAAGAGTTGAACGGCCTCCTGTCCTCCGCCTTCGTTGCGAAGTCCTTCACCGGCGCTAAGNNATTTGGCCAAACAACTCGGGTTCGCACCCGTCAAGTTGGGAAAGTTCAACGAGGGTGGCGCGCTGGTGCACGCACGCGGCCGCACTTGGGGTCGGCTCATCTTTCAGGATTTGTTCAGGAAGGAGCAGTAATCGATCTATGACGGTGTGATTTGGCCCGAGAAAGATGGTTCCGAACGTCCGATCAGCTCGGACACACTGATGTAAGAGAAAAGGAGAGATTTCGATGAGCATCGAAAAGAATGTCCAGGTTGTGAAGGATTTTCTTGCAGCACTCGGCCGCCGCGATAAGCAAGGTTTGCTGGCGTTGTCTGCAGAAGATATTGAGTGGATCATTCCGGGCGAGGACTGGCCGTTGGCCGGCACGCACCGCGGGCACGCCGGATTGGAGAATTTACTTCAGAAGGCTAACGAAACGGTGGAAACTTCGTACCCAGAGCCCCCCGAGTTC